>JBCDIO010000233.1:0-6009 GCA_038748815.1 Bacteroidota bacterium | reverse complement strand
CGGCGCAAGCACCTTGGTAAATAATCGGCTCCCCGGCGAATTCCTCACTAGCTTCATACGGCCACTGGAAGGTCTCTTGGCTTGGTAGTTCCGCATTGGCGTACTTGTAAGCGTCGGCTTTCTCAATGTAACTGGGATAGGCTGCAAGAAGATCTACTCCTTGTTCCTGCTCAAAGAAGCTAACGTGTTCCAATCGGATTACTGTGCTATTATCAATTCTCCAATCAACGTTCCAAATAGCTTTTAGCCCGTCAATAGCTTGCTTTAGGGCCAGCATTTCCCTAGTCGCATTACTGAACGCTTGCGGGTTTACCATATCGGTTATCTCCCAAATCATCACTTGCTCCCAATCGGCCAAGATGTCGGTATAGACCTGTGTATCTGGGGTTGAGGTGTTGTTGATTCGGAAAAACTCGCTTTTGACGGTATATCCAGCGCAAGCAATAGCACCCAAAAACCGGTCTAATAGTTCCTCTAACAGGATTCCATTATCATAGCTGATCTTCTGCCAATACAGGAAGCCTCCAGGCGCACCGCTTGATAATAGATTATACCCTTCATCTTCGATGTCTCCCGATGGGTCACGGAAAATATCTGCACCAATAACTTGATAGAAGGCTTCAAATTGAATCGTTCCCGAACCCTGGATATTGGTAACCGTGGTAAAGGTTTCCGACAACTGCACCGGCCTTGCCCATTCGTCACTACCTAGATCAATCCACCCGGAACCGAACGGCTGAGTAGCCGAACCCGTTACTTTCTCCCGTACATAGGTTGAGCGAACAACGTCCGTACCTACCCCTTGCACGAAATAGAAGACCCGTAGTAGGGTCCAACCCTCATCAGGATCGATACAGTTGTCTATGGCGGTCCATGGCGGCGTGGTGCTAGGAAAGCCGCCCGTATAACTTGTATCTGAGCAGGTAATAGCTTCTAATTCCCCCACCAAGACATAAGCAGTCCTTTTCTGGGTGCCGCTTAGTACGTTCTGCTCAATCTCCCAATTCTCCAACAAACAGGTGTACTCATCCTCTGGGTCTATATTAAAGATACACCGGCATTCGCTTGGTATAAACTCGACCTTGTTGGTACTGACTGTACCTACAAAGTGCTTGAATACAGACCCACCGCAAACCGAGCTAATTGAAATACTGATCTTTTCACATCGGTTAGGCCCGTTGTCGATCGCTTGCAACCATTGGTAGTCCTCGCCGGTGATCGTAAACGCATTAGAAACCACTCGACGTACGAAATTCCCTTCATCGCTCTGCTCGTCGGTTGTGATTAAGTCCGAAATATCCGGGGTTAAGTTCCGGTTACCATCTGGATGGGTAGCGGCAAACGTGTATTTGGAAAACCAACTCAATTACTCTTTATTTAGAATCTTATCTAGGTATTTATATGGTGATTTTGCAATGAGGTCTACGGTTTCCATTGGAACGAGTATGTATTTCTTCGCGGCCATAGCTTTCATTTCTTGTAAAAACTCATAATCCTCGGCCGACACCGTACGCGTGTCGCTTGATTCGGCATTGATTTTAGCTACTTCCCCTGGAGGTCCGTCTAAATACACGATGTGGCCTTCTAAGATTTTGTCTAAATGAATTTCATTAGGCAAACGCCCAACCAATGTCGCGGTTTTCTCTGTTGCCTTGTGTCTTACTACGGCCTCATAAGCATGCTCAATACTATCGATGTATAAATTGAGCATTTCGTACTCAGCCTCTTTTACTTCTTCATTCATAGCTTGATTAATTGTATTTATTTACTTGATTTAATAATCCTTGGACTTCTAGAAACTCCTCAGAGACAGCAGAAAGATGATGTCGGCAGTTGTACCCCCCTAAGTGAACAAAGGGATCATAGCCCACCAGATACTTTCCTTTGAAGTCTAAATCCTTCCATCTCTCTATTTCATCCCGAGTGTAGTAATTCCCGATCCGTTCTTGGCAAAAGTCGCGGGTGTTGTCTTTTTCTGTTCCGGAGTATAGGAAGTAGTCAAGCCCCAAGTTATCGGAGTACATCTTGTGCGTTGTCCGGTCTACCTGCATAAATAGATCCCGGCTAAACGTCTCGAAGTTGCGCTCCAAATACCCTAAGCTATTAGCCCCTGTAAAGCGGCCACGGAACTGGCTTTGAAACTCTTTGAACCCTACTTGCCCCTGAATAGCGTTTCTCATGTCTCGGGCGATGTCAGCCGTAAGCCGTGTATTATCACCAAGGGAGTCCAGCCAACCACCCGAAACAATCTGTTTTTTTACTGCGTCGTACCCTAGATTCAGCAAGACAATACGAGTCACCCGGTTCTCTATCTTCTCCGTTGGGTTTGCTACGGCCCGGAAATAGGAGCGATTGAAGCGGAGTAGCTTCTCTGAGCGCAAAACAATAAAGTTCCACAGGGTCTGTCTTTGGCTCCGGAAGTCTCTTTCTACTGCCTTGGTGGCCTTGCCTATAATTTGGGTGTTACTGATCTGATTCTTGATGTTCCCGTTATCATCAAGCGATAAATCCGACAAAATACCTTCCAAGGTTATCCAAAAGGATGACTGCATTCGCTTGACTAGCCGGTCTAACTGGCTGTCAAAATCCGTAGTTGCCTTCTCTCTGGCCTTTCTATATCGCTCGAATAAGGTCATTTACTTCTTGCCTTAAACATCAAAAAATCGCTTTCCTCAATCTCTTTGTAGATCGGGCGCGGTATATTCATGGAATACAGGATTTCTCCTACGCCTTCAATCATCGGGTACCTACGGCCAATTTGGAGGTGATAAGTGGTATTGGTCACCTTCCAAGGGCGTTCCATGCTCCCAGATTGATTAACCACATACCAAAAGCTAGAGTCCTGCTCTTTCTCCTGCACCACCATTCCAGGCCATGTCCAAACCGCTGTTGGTTCGTCGTAACTCTGGATCATGGCGAATACGCCGTAGGTGGTGTCTTTTTGAGTTGGATGCACAATATCTCGTAATCCCGGCGGTGGTATAGAGTTAGTATCTCCGGTATGTTTGATACGCAACGAGTCTGATTCGCTACTCCAGGCATCCATTAAGCTGTCGAGATCTACACTGTCTCTAATTGACAATTCTGGCTTCCTTAACGATAGCTGGCGGAGTGTTTCCGTGGCCCCTTCTTCTTTATACCCAGATTCCCAGTAGTCAAATGTTTGTTGCTGCAGCATCTCCCAATCAACCGTCCCACTAACTGGCTCAGGCATCTGGCCGAATGTCAGGAAGGGAAGGAATAGGAGTACGATGTATGTCAGTTTCTTCATTGACTTGGATTTAGAATAATGAGCTTACCATCCGAGTTATCCAATTTTTGAACCGGACAAATAGGCTTGGTTTCTTTGCTGCCGGGTGCTTCACAGCTTTACCACCGCCAAACATTCGAGTAGGTTGTTTTTTCACCATGCGTTTTTGGATAGCTACCTCTGCGTACATTTCCCGCATCTTGTATTCAAAGATGGCCGCATGGATTCCGGCAGCACCATGCTTGCGGTATGCTTTCTTGAGCGTCCGGTACACCCGGTTAAATGGGTGTTTGGTGCGGACCAAAGCGGATTGCGCTCGTAGTTCTTTAGTTGGTAGTCCCATTTGCTTATATGCGGTTTAGTATATCTAGTAATTCACTGTGGCGTTCTTTGCAAAATTCATCCCCCGCAGCAATCATTTTCAATAGAATCTCACCAACTAAATCTTCGTCACACTTAAGCAGCTTGGCTACTAGCCCGGCGGCTGTGACAGAAGGATTGTCTATTTTATTGGACTGGTTAAGTGGGCGAATAATGTCCGTAATCTTTGCCAAGGCATCTATTTCATCTACAACGGGCTTGGCTTTTCTAAAATCTACTATATCCATTAGGCTTGATTTAATCCCCTATCGCAGCCGTTGGTGGTTCGTCACCCTGAATGAAAGAGGGTAACCCTACCGGGGCCGATTGCCGCACGGAGATAGATTCTATAATAAGTTCAACTTGTTCATTCCAGATACGCTCCTGAGCCTCATAAGTAAGCATGTAGAACGCTTCATTCCCCCTATTCTTAATCCTCCGAATAATGGTTTCTGAGTTCTCCCAGGCTACCTTATCAAAGTCATCATCCGCACGGCCGGATAGAATGAGTCCAATTTCCTCCCGGCTTTTATCGCCAAATGGGATGAACTGCTGGAAGGCTTGCATCTGCTTTAGCTGCTCGGGGTTGTTACGGTAGGTCTTGCGGAGGATCTTATCATTGATTCCTGCTATGATTGCGTGATCCGCTCCACCTTCTTTGGCTGCTTTCAGTTGGACCATAAGCTGGTTAACTGACTCTACACCCTTGTCATAGGGGATGGCATATTCAGCCTCCAGTCCTTCGCCTTTCTCACAGTATTCCGCGATGATCTGCCATGACTTAACCATAGACCGGGCAACCATTACTCCATATGGGTCTAACACATCGTTGATTGCTTCATTGTCGATAGTTACTTCCGTAGCGGTTGCAGCGGTTTGAATTTGTTCTTGGGTGAAGGTATCGGAGTTGTAAACCGCCCGGATAACCCGATTAGCGGCTTCTTTGATCTTCTTGTCAAGTAGTTCCGGTGTTTCGGTGGGTAGGGCTGCGTAATCGTGTAAATCTTTTAATGGAAAGAACGCCCCTTCATCATTAGGCAGGACGATTCTAACTACTTCTTGCTGTGCTGGCATGGTAATCCCCTTACCCCCGCACGAATGACACACCTCGCCATCTACCTCTCCACTCCCTTCGCAAGTCTTACACTCCGGTCCATAAACCCACTCTTTCAGGAAAGCATGAAGGGCGATGAGCAAATCCTCGTAAGACTTATTCCGGATTAAATCAATAAATTGCGGCTTTGCAATGGCCGGTAGGCAGCGGTAAGTCTCATTGCTGGTGTCTGGGTCAAGATAAACCCCTAATTGGATAACAGGGATCTGCTGGGTGGCATTCTCATATACCCGACGTAAGAAACTACGGTCTTCGGTTTTAGGACCGGTTACTTCGTGGACATCATAACCCTCTATCGTCTCGTTCTCGTCTTTATCAACTTCTACATAGTGGATTAGGTACCCCGCGTGGTAAAAGAAGAACTCTGACAAAGGCCGTTCCTTGCCTTTACGCATTGTTTCAAACACAACCCAATCCAAGGAACCGTTCGACTTGTCGTAAGTCCGCACCGACTTGGAGAACATCAACACCGGATGGACTAGGGGGTATTCTGTTCCCCCGCTTTCGTTGATCTGCTCGATGTTACGGAATACAATGAAGGCGTTCGCATCGGTCATGTTCAACAACTCACCCATGGAGTGGATGTACTCTTTGAGTGACATATCCCCAAAGAACTTATCCGAAACTTGCTGTAAGTGTTCTTGGAAGCTGGAATCTTGATGCTTTATTACCTCTCGGACCCCATCCGTCCTTCGCACCTTCTTGAAAGGATTGATGACCTGGCCACACACAAATCCAGTCAGTGGATTGTTAAGCCGGTTTCGTTGTTCTTTCAGCTCCTTGGTTTCTCGCCCGTTGATTTGCTCTAAGTAGTCCTCTACCTTGTTTGTCACCATATCATGGCCGAACTCCGCAAGTTTTACCATGTGGTCATGGTGCTTGTGGTACTCCTTCTTGGCAATAAGTAAATCAAGGCGATCTAATGCCTCTATTGATGTCAGTGTCATAGCTTCCCTTTCGGGTGTGTGTTATTATCTTTGCTGCCCCGCAAAACGGGCACCTCGCTTGGAGGCTTTGGCAATCTTGCTCATTGCGTAGTAACGTACTGCATCCCACCCGTGGTTAAACATATCTATCGGTTCATTTAACCACTCTCCGTCTTTCTCCTTCCACTTGTACTTTTTCTGCTCCCGAAGTAGGTTTGTGCTACGCTTAGTTATATGAATGTGGTGTTGCTTTAGCGTATCAATACCGAACTTTATAGAATCCTTGCCTTTCTTTGCAGGTTTGACGTTCCACCCGTATTCTTTGATTTCCTTAATGCTCTTTGGCTCTGCTGAGTCTG
>JBCDIO010000232.1:0-6021 GCA_038748815.1 Bacteroidota bacterium | reverse complement strand
GATGAGGTGATCTCTGCAATGGATAATACCCCTCGAATCGAGGAAATTCGCCGGGAAGTAAACCACTTTATGGAACGATTCCCACTCTACGCGGAGCAACCGGCGCTCTAAAAAAAGAACCCCGCTTTACCCCGCTGATTAAAGTGGGGTTCTTTTTTTAGGCTACTTCAATATCAAAACCAGCAAACTCTACGGCTTCGATAACCGCCTGCTGATCTAGGTTTTCACCCTCTACCGTTAAAGTTTTCGCTTCGGAAGTCGTATCGACCTCCCAGTTGGAAACTTGTGAAAGGTCATCGAGGAAAGGGGTCACTGCTTTGACGCAACCCTGGCAGTTGATCGTGGTTGTAAAGGTCAATTTTTTCATGGCACTTAGCATTGGATACTTTGTAACCTAAATTTCTAAACATTTTGACGGGCTCTTTTTACCCAGCTCGTCGTTACGTACTCGCCTTCGTAGCTATGGCTACGAGCCCTGCGTGCCTTGGTCTGCATAAAAATCTCCTCGGTCAAAATATTCATTTATTTCGATTACAAAGCATTGAAAGAGTTCTCCTTTTTAAACAAAACGAAGGTAGGGGGAGTTGTCTGTCTAAATAAGCTTTCTGATAACATTCTTCTGGGAGGCTGGTCCGAATGTTCAAGGTGTTCGTCTGGGGAGACTATTCAAATATGAATGCTTATCATATAAGAAAAAAATATTTCAAGATGTTGGTCGGCCAGCTTACTTTCGTCAGTCTATGGATATTCAGTTAATTCGACACGAAGATATTGATAAAACGAAATGGAACTCTTGTGTCCATTACGCTACTAATGGTAATATCTTCGGCTATAAATGGTATTTAGATTTCGTAGCGAAAGAATGGGATGGCCTCGTGGAAGGTGATTACCAATCGGTGATGCCTTTAGTGCATAGGACAAGCCGTTGGGGCCGAAAAAAAATCGTTCATCCAAACTGGATGAGAAGCTTGGGTTTGTACTCGGTGAATGTCTTATCGCCCGTTCGTATGCGTAATTTCTTGCAAGCGATCCCCGACGAATATCGTCAGATCGATATGCGGCTCAACGAGGGCAATCATCCGACCGTTGAAATGGGTTATCCACTCGTCGAATACCAAAATCATTTCTTGGTATTGGCGGATCCTTTTGAGCAGCTTTTTGATAAATTCTCTCGGGATGTATTGGTCGGCCTAGATCGAGCCAACGAAGCAAATTTGATTCCCGTACAAAATATAAAACCGGAAGAAGTCGCTGATTTCTACGTAAAGTACGGCCCTTCTGGACCGAATCGAGAAACGGAATCCCACGCGCTCTTACGCATCATGTATAATGTATTGCATCGGGGCTGGGGTTTCTCCATAGCCGTGAAAACGAACGACGGTCAAACCCTTGCGGTCAACTTTCTCATCTTTAGCCACGGCCGGGTTCTTTCCTTGGTGCCCGTAGAAAGTCCAGAAGGTAAGGCGGTCGCTGCTCAAGATTTTATGTTTCACAGCTTGATCGAGCGATTCGCCGGGCAGAAACTTATTCTGGACTTCAACACGGCTCGGCAAAACGAACTAGCTACCCGTTTTGGGGCGGAATCAATTCCCTATTTTGGGATCCGTAAGAAGGCGGCTATCTTTAGTAGATGATCCGCTTAGCCAATGCCCTGCTTCTTTTACTTTTCTTCTTATTCGTTGCCTGTCATAAAGGCCCAGAACCGCTGGGGTTCGTTGAATATCAATTGCCGGTACCGGGAGAACTAAGTGCTATTACCCAAGCAGTCAACGAGGACCTTGTCGTCGTTGGTGGAGCCACTTGGAACGAAGGAGTAATTGCAAGCTGGAACCCTTCTATTGAAACCTGGAGTATTGATACAAGTACCGAAAGACTCCTACTCGATATTTTCTCGCAACCTACTTCTGGACGATTGTATACCGTTGGCTTGGGGGGCGATTTTCTGACGCGCGGAGAAGGTGCTTGGGAGTTTCGTCGTTTGCCGGATTGGGCGCAATTTCGGGGAGGATACTTTTTCCCGGACGGGAGCGGTTGGATCGTATCTGGCAACGCCTGGAAAAATGGTCGCCTTACCCACTTAAATACGCAACTCAATCGGGATACCTTTCTAGACTTCGAAGAAGAACTGGACCTCGTTTATTTTTTGGATTCCTTACGGGGCTTTGCGGCCGGTTTTGGTTTGCTTTTAGAGACCAATGATCAAGGTATGAGCTGGCAAAGGACTAACCTGGGCGGTGATTGGTTTTTGGGTTTACAATTTCCAGAACCGGAAATCGGATACTTAGCTGGCTATGCCGGTAGCCTCTATAAAACGGTAGATGCCGGAGAGACTTGGTCTGAACTGCGGGCTGGTGGTGGAATCTTCGCGCCCGATTGGCGCTTGCGCGCAGTCTTCTTTAAGAATGCCGAAATAGGCTTAGCCGTAGGCGATGAAGGCATGATTCGCCAAACTACCGACGGCGGCGAAACCTGGAACCGAATCACTGGTTTACCAGAGATTGACTGGCGTGATGTGCTCTGGAATGACGGAAATTGGTGGTTAGTGGGTAGTGAAGCCACTATTCTTCAACTTTCTTTACCAGACTAAGTTTAGTACTTAGTAACCTCAATTTCTAACCTTTTTGACGGGTTCTTTTTGCCTATCTCGTGGCTACAAAGCTACGCCGCGCCTTGATCTTAACAAAAACTGCTTCGGTCAAAATATCCATTTATTTAAGTTGCAAAGTATTTAGAATACGCTACCATCACCGTAGAATCATAAATCACCAATGATGAAAACAACCCTCCTTAGCCTGGCTATGCTGCTGGGACTTTCCGCTTGTGCTCAAGAAAACTGTGATTGTCCAGCTTCTTTTCAATGGATGCAGGAAACCTTTGAGGCCAATGATGCCGGCTTCGCATACGGGATTGACGTGAAAGGCAAACAAGCCTACGATCTGCATACCGCTAGTATTCGCGAACGGGTAGCAAGGGTAAAAGAAGATGCTGCCTGTGCAGAATTACTAAACGAGTGGTTACTCTTTTTCCGATCCGGGCATATTGGCCTGCAATACAACGGATCGGGGACAACTACCAGTGAGGAATCCGGTGGTAAAGAGTCAAAGGATGCTATACGCGCTAAATTTGCCGATTGGGAAAAGATGGATTTCGATGTAGAAGCCTTTAAATCCTATCTTGATACAAAAACAACTGTAGACTTCGAAGGTATTTGGGAAAGTGGTGTCTACCAAATTGGTATTCAAAAAGTGGAGGACACCTATATGGGGTTCATCATTGAAGCGGACGGTGTTTACTGGGTCCCAGGACAAATTAAGCTACGTATTAATTCTTCCGAAGCGGTCTACTATATGCAAGATCACTCCCCGGAAACGTTTGAAAAAGCCGAATTGATTGGAGATACCTACCTAGTTATGGGCTTCATTGACCTGAATCGGACCTATCCGGAGATTCCAACCGATCCTACCTTGGCTAGATACATTAAGACTATGTCTTCCGAAAAGCCATTCTTTGAGCAATTAGATGATGAAACGACTTATCTACGGATTCCTAGTTTTGGGCGAGAATCGAAGAAGTTCATCGATAAGGTGATTAAGAAGAATGAAAAAGCAATCAAAGAATCCGAGCACTTGATCATCGATATTCGCGGGAATGGCGGAGGAAGTGACGTGAGCTACGATGAGTTATTACCATTTATGTATACGCAGCCGATCCGTACAGTGGGTGTGGAGTTTTATTCGACCCCGAAGAACAATCAGCGCATGCTTGATTTTATCAATAATCCAGAGTTTGAGTTTACGGATGAAGAAAAAGAATGGGCGCAAACCGCTTATGATAAACTCGCGGCTCGGGAAGGTGAATTTGTGAATTTGGATAGTACAGTAGTAGATATTTTCGAGTTAGAGGAGGTACTGCCCCAGCCAAGTAAAATTGCGATTATGATCAATGGAGATAATGGTAGTACCGCGGAGCAGTTCTTACTAGCAGCGAAGCAAAGCCATAAAGTGAAGCTGTATGGGACAAAGACCTATGGCGTGCTCGATATTTCCAATATGTATTGGGCCGATTCGCCCTGTGGAAAGTATCAACTGTACTATAGTTTAAGCCGAAGTATGCGCATTCCGGATATGGCGATTGACGAATTTGGAATCCAACCGGATTACTTTATCGATCGGAGCGTACCGGCTCACAAATGGCTAGAATTTGTACAAGAGCGACTTTAGTTACAGGCTCTAATCGTCATCCTCGTCCTTCGGGCGAGGATCTTTTCTTTTTTTACGACGGGGTACCGGTTCCGTATTTTCGAAGGGCATGATCCAATCTGCGTGCTCGTACCAAGACCACTCTACTTGAGTCAGATCTACTTCAGGGTCAATATATGGTTTGAGCCTTCTACCGTTTAGCCCCACTCGAATGACGGCATAAACGGCGATGTTTTCTTCGCCTTTCTTCGCCCATTCTTCTTCGATAAAATCGACAAACTCCAATATCATATCCGGATGGGTCAGCATTTTTCGTTTTTTCCGGGACGACAAATAATCGATGGGCTTTACGTTGGTTTCCTCTCCGGTATCTAGATTTTTGACTGTAAAGTAGCCCGTTCCACGTTTACCACGTAGCATCATTCTCCAAGAGAAACGGTGCCCCTCCTCGGTCCAAGCGGTGGGGCCAGGGTAAAGATTGTGGCGGAATGGGTAGATCAGATGGAAGCCTATGACCAAAACCAGTACAGCGGTAAGGTAGGGTTGATTTTTGGCAGTACCCTGCCAGATGCTATTGGCTTCAACGGGTGGATGCGGCAAAACGCGTTGATCCCAGTTGGTCATCCAGCGATTGACTACTCGACTTCGTGCGGCTAGCCATTCTATCCACTCGCGGGGGCGTTGCGGCGGGAAGAACATGAGAGATAAGGCAATCGATAACCAGGGGAAAATACCTATAGCAAAGATGAGCGTGTTAGTCAGGTGAAACATCAGGATGAAAAACAAGATTCCCAGTCGGGTCCGACGCATCAATAAAAAGAGCGGTGCGGTAAGATCGAGCAACATGCCCGCCCAAGACATCATTAAGGCCGTACTTTCCATGCCCCAGAGTGGCCCCAGAATTGGCATATCTTCCTTTTGCCCGATCCAATAGATCATCGGATAACCACGCAGCCAGTCCATATTAATTTTGGCAATTCCCCCATAGAAATAGACGATGCCCATCATAATTGGAAAGATAGCCATGGTCCAAAAGGGGATGTGTGACATGCGGCTACTTGGGTCCCTTTTTATTCGCAAAGAAAAGGCCCGATCAGCGGGTAAAAAGATCATAATAAAGCTGATCCAGCAGAAGAGATAGCCATGATTGAGATAATTCGACTTTTCGAGTAGGAAAAGGTAGGTGAATCCGATGGCGAAAATGGAGCAGGCGAGTCGATATTGATAACCCAAAAGAATACCAATGGCCGCGGCGAGGATAAGTAGGAAAGCCATGGACATGAAGGGTTCCGGTAGAGGTTCTACCCAACTCCACCAATGGTAGGTGAACCGAAAGGTATCCGTTCGAAAATCCCCACGGTATAGATGGTAATATGTCCAAAGCCCCATTACATCGGCAAAGGCTAAAGCCCCAAAAACAATTCGGAAGAAAACCAGGAAGTCGATGCGGGTAGGTCGAAAGAGCAACGAACGCATGGGCTAATCATTGGTGCGTAAACCACTCCCAATAGCGGGGGTGTTAGATCGCTCTAAGATACCATTTTGGGAAGAATGGAAATACGAAACATCCGCTTAATTGAAGCGTTTATCCGGTGGCTCTTGCAATAGTAGTTCGGGAGCCGCCTGATACCACTGTTCTCGTTCTTCGTTGTAGCCAATCGAAGCGTGGGGAAGCCGGCGATGCAGAAAATGGGAAACGACCCGCAATTGGGAACTTGGTAAGGACAAGCAGTAATGACTCCCATCGATCAATTTGATGTAAAGGAGCCCCGATTCAAAAAGCTGTAAGCCAAAGGGCATACGTTGGGTTCGCACCGTGTAG
>JBCDIO010000231.1:0-6028 GCA_038748815.1 Bacteroidota bacterium | reverse complement strand
CGCAGGTTTCTTCAGAAGTTCTGTTTTCAATTTATTCAGCCAATGCTTAAATTCGGGTTCCTCCTGCTTAAATATCGCTAAATCTCGGAGGTTAAGGATTCCTTCTAATGCTTTATCATATGATTTTCCACTGCCAGTATCTAGGTTATATTTGATCTCACGAAGAATGGAGGATCTATTTTTTTCGATCCGTTGTAATCTCTCTATTTCCCTTTTTTCTTCACGCTCTCTTCGAAGTTCCTTTCGTTCTTCTTCTGCAATTTTACTTGCCTGAACGATCTCTTTAAAAGTAATGATCTCATCCGATAATTCCCCAGGGTCTTTACCCATCATTTTTTCGATTTCCTGCTCTAGCTTGAGTTTAATATTAGGTTCATCCTGCAAGAGCTTTATCAGGTATTGATTCTTTTTATCCAATGGTAAATCGCTGACCAATTCGGTATAGGGTATGGCAATATCTTTGACCTCTTCACTATACCTTGCCGCCCCCGAAATCCAATCTACATCTATTTCAAAAAGATCAATCAAACATTCAAGATTACTACTAAGCTTATTTAGGTTGTTAGGAATCAGGTTCTTTGTAAAACTCTTATTTACATTGAGCTCTTCGGCATAAAACGCTATACATCTGATGTGGAGCCAAATGATAAATAAGGCTCTATAATCGCCCCGCAAAATATTTTCTCTTAACCCAATTAGTTCTCTGGATAAATCATTGGATTCAGCTAACCATCCGCCGTCGTCATAACAGAATTTAATGTCAATGATGACGAACTCTGCCTTTTTATACACTTTTAGACCCTCGCCGTATTCTTCGCCGTCAAATGGGGAATGATATCTTTTAACCTCGTCGTAATTGATCAGTTCTTCTGGAAATTTGAACATCATCCGCTTGGTTCCCCAGTTGGCCATGTACAGAAAAAAGTCAAAGTACTGCAGCAGAATGGATTCTACATTATGCCTGAAATCACCGTAACTATACGTAAAGACCGCTCTTCGCGCAGTTGGACTAAACCGACTTGACAATCGATCTATTTCGTCTCTTTCTTGGCTAGTTAAAGCTCTATCAATCGAATAAAATTCGTAGTATTGAAACTCACTCATACCTATTCTTCTAGAATTTGATCTTCCTTTTGATGAGCACTGTTACTTCCTTTAACAATTGAAAAGATAACGCACAGCAGCTAAGGTTATAAAGGACCAAGTACCTTACTTATCAAACTGATAATAATATTCCCCTTCGTAGTCTTCGTAGTACCCTTCCAGGAAAACCTCCCGCTCCGCTTTTTCTAATTCGCTGATCAATTCCTCCGCTGAGTAGACCCGTTGGTTATTGACGTGGGTAATGATGTAGGAGGGTTTCATCTCCGTTTTTTCAATGGTACTATACCGATAGATACTCACTACATAGACGCCATCTTTCCCAAAGGTATTGATCTCCTCCATATTGAGGTTGCGGATTTCCATACCTAGTTCGCGCAATACCCCATCTTTGAAAACCTCTTGAATCGTCGTGGCGTTGGCTTGGTTGCGTAAGGTAACACTGGTGGTATTGGTTTTTCCTTTTCGGAAGTATTGAATTTTTAGGACTGAGCCAGGGTGAAAGCGGGCAATGATCTCCTGCAGTTCGGGTACGGTACGTACCTTAGTCCCATTGATACCTAGGATGACATCGCCCCGACGAATGCCTCCTTCGTCGGCACCACTATTTGGCGTAACCCGGTTTACGTATACCCCTTCCACGGACGGAAGACCTAGGCTAGCAGCCTGGCGGCCGGTCAGTTCGCCGATACCTACCCCCAAGATACCCCGTTGGACCGCCCCGTAGGTGCGAAGGTCATCGATCACTTTACGGACTAACTTCGAAGGAACGGCAAAGCTATACCCTTCATACCGGCCAGAAAGCGTAATAATAGCAGTATTGATACCTACCAACTGCCCGTTGGTATTAACGAGTGCACCACCGCTGTTACCGGGATTGACGGCAGCATCGGTCTGTATAAAGGACTCGATCGAATATTCGCCTTCCAGAATATCGATGTTTCGGCCCTTGGCACTCACAATGCCAGCCGTAACAGTGGACTCCAAATTAAACGGATTCCCTACCGCTAATACCCATTCTCCCACCCGCAAGGAATCAGAATCGCCAAAATAGGCGAAGGGTAAATGCTCGGCTTCAATCTTTAAAAGGGCCAGATCAGTAGAAGGATCGACCCCTACCAGACTCGCTTCGTAGTCTCTTTTATCCGCTAGAGTCACTTCAAAGCGATTCCCATTCTCAATGACGTGGTTGTTGGTTACTATGTAGCCATCGGCAGAAATGATCACGCCGGATCCCGTTGAGATACTATTTGACTTTCCAAGCCAATAGATGCCCCGAGGGCGTTCCTCTGATTTGATATTGACCACCGCTTTAGTGACTCGTTCGGCGGCTAGCACGAAACTCGGTAAATTTCTTTGTCCCCCAACGGTTGCTTCTTCCGTTACCAAAGATTGGTCCGGATCTGGAATCTCATAAAGGGTTGTAGAAATAGCCGAGGGCGGCGACTCTCGGACAAGAACGGGCGGTTCGGGGAGGTAAAATCGGTAAATACCCACAGCGGCAAAAGCACTGATTAAGGAGCATAGAATCGGAATTGCGATATTTTTCATAGGTTCTTTGCTTGCCTTCGGTAGGCCCAGGGGCGGGAAACAAACGGACTACACACCGTTAAGGCTCATGTAAAAGGTCGTACGCTAATTTAAATATCCTACCGTATAAACACAATGAAGCCCTGTTTTAAATTATCTAGATAATGGATATAGACAGGATTGGTATACGAAAGGATGATGACGGCTCAGGTTAAGTCTACTCCTAAACCACCTTGCTTGGGGTAAAACACCTATGGAAAACGCTTTTTTGAGTAATTTTAATGCACTATCTAGAGCATTAACTAAAATAATTGGGGCCTCTTAGCCTAAGAGATGCTAAACATAGCATCTCTAAATATCAGCGACATGAGTAAAGAAGAACGTAAAGACCCCTTCGACGGAGAATATGTGGGGAATATTTGGGGATGGAAAAATTCATTCATCGGACTAGGGATCATCGTTTTTATGGGGATTTTCATCTTGATCCGGGAAATGACAGTGGGTATTGAGAACCGAGCCCGCCTGGAGGAAGAGCGTCAACAAAGAATACAAGATTCTTTACTAGAACTTGAACGCTTAGATACCCTACAATAATGAACATACCCTTTTACAAATACCAAGGTGCGGGCAACGATTTCATTCTCATTGACCAGCGGGAACAGCGATATATCAAACCCAACGAAACCCCCGCTAGTACTATACGTCAGTGTTGTGATCGTCATTTTGGGATCGGAGCCGATGGCCTCATTCTGCTAGAATATTCGTCTTCCTCTGATTTTGAAATGGTCTACTACAACTCCGATGGTCATTTAAGTACGATGTGCGGAAATGGCGGTCGGTGTATAGTTCGCTTTGCTGCAGATCTGGGCATCTTTACAGGAGAAACTACCTTTGTTGCGGTCGATGGGCCCCACAAAGGACGCTTATTGAGTACTCAGGTAGAATTAGAAATGCAATCCGTCGACCAAGTGGAGTATATAGGGGCGGATTTTTACTTAGATACCGGCTCACCCCATTACGTACGTTTTGTGGACCAACTAGGAGAAGTGTCAGTAGTACCCGAAGCACAGGCGATTCGCTTTAATGATCGGTTTATGCAAGACGGAACAAACGTAAACTTTGTGGAAGCAATCAAAGATACGCTGCATATTGCTACCTACGAGCGTGGGGTGGAAGGCGAAACCTTAGCCTGTGGCACAGGGGTAACCGCAGCGGCTATTGCCTACGTAGAACAAAACGCTTGGCCCGATGGCGACTACGATATTCCAGTCATTGCTCGGGGTGGTGACTTACGAGTACGCTTTCATTGGTCCAATAAAAAAGCGAGCCAGATCTGGTTGATCGGGCCCGCTGAGTATGTCTTTAAAGGAGTGATCGATCTTAGTCCGGAACAGTTACTCAAACAATAGTTCAAGAGTACGTTCGATCGGGGCATTTTCGCCTTCTGCTTCGGTGGTCAAGCGAAGTAATACCAATCCTGGTTTTCCATTCTGACTTTTGATCGTAAAGCTGGCACTGGTTCCACTGGAAAAAACAAAGGGAACCACGGAGGCCAAGGCCGTATCTTGGGGAATTGCTTCGATATCGATCCGAGCCGCATCCGAAGGGATTCCTTCTCCAGCATTGCGGAATAATTCGACATCAATATTGGCAAAGTCAATTCGGTCTGCGTCAATATTCTCCTTATCGGCCACGATGGTCATATCCTGTGGAAATTCTCGTAAGAAGGGAATGGTACTCGAAGCTACGAAATCACCTACGGTCGCTGTCAGGTTCACTTCATCGGCTGCTTCGGTCCCTGTGATCAGGGTAGCGGTCGCTTGTTTGCCCGAAGCAACCACCTGATATACCTGCGGGTTAGAAGGGCTAGCCTCGGCAAATCGTCCCAATTCTGTAGTGAATACAATGAGTTGATTGGCATCGGTGAGCCGGCCCAAATTGGCGGTTAAAGTCATTCGGTCTTGCCCGTTGGCTTGTAAACTGGTGACCCCTTCCTCGATGGAGAAGGTAATGATCTCATCGACATTTACCCCAACTTCGGGGTTTTCTAATTCGCAAGCGATAGCAGAGATGCTTATGGCAAAGATCCAGATCAGTATATTTCTCATACGATAGGTTCGGTTGGCATTTCAATAAAGGGGAGTGTACAATCAATTTCTACTTCAATCGGTTTACGGAAAGACCGCTTCTCTTCGGAATTGATCGCACGACAAAATAGCAAAGTGAAGAAAGTACCCGGTTCCGTACTTTTCATCTGTGCTTTGAATACATGTTCTATCTTGGCGTCTGCTGTTTCGACTTCAATGACCTCCGTCAATTCTGGAAGATCATTCTGAAAAGTACAATTACTCATCAACAGGGAGAGGGTCACGGTACAGGCTCCCACCGCATTTGGGGTAACGGTTACGTGAATCTCTGCCTCTTCGGTCGAACTCAACTTGATGGAAGGTTCTTGGGTGAACTCTACAGTTGGTTTAGACATCTCATCAGCTTTTATTGTTTGGAAAATGGGGCGTTTTAGTTATTAGGATCCAGATTGTACGCCGAACCGGTAAATACGGCCTTCATTCGATTGAACAAATCCGCATCGAAATTAAGTCCGACTAAAGGAGCAAATCGAATATTACTATCATTGGTGAGTGGACTCAATGATCGCTGTTTGAACATCGTACCACCAATATCGATAGACATGTAGCGGTTGATGTCATAGCTCAAGCCAGCTACTGGGTAAAAACCGAGCGCACGGTCTAGTGCTACCCCATTATACTCCAGATCTCCGGTAACTGAGAATCCAACCATAACGGCCAGTCGATTGATAAAGAAACGATCTGTCATATAGGGGTTTGCCACTCGCTTGTCGACCGGGGAGAGGTAAAACTTCAAAGCCGTATAACCAAAGACATCGTAGTCCCGATTATCAACATCCAAGAAATTCAAGCCGGTTAATCCACCGCCAAAAGCAGTCCCTATTCGGATAGCCTCCAAGGCGGCCACGTTTAATTCTTCCGGGTAAGAAATAATATAATCGGTGTATACCGTTACCAGTTTTTCCCGTAAAAGCACGAGTAATTCTGGTAATTCTTCCCGTAGGCTATCGATCCGTGCACGAGATGCTCGTAGATCTGCATTGATTCGATCTATTTCTTGCATGACCACCTTAAAGTCGTCCGTTCCTGGCGTCGTTTCCTTCAACTCTTCTTTGGCTTCTTCGGCTAGGAGCTCGTTTACTTGTAACTTTTGGAAGGTCGCCGAATTACGACCAATGGTATTCTCAAATTCACTGATGGTCGCTTGCCCAATCGGTAAGTCCCGGTAGGAGGCAGCAGCAATGGTCCCGTTGGCAAAAGACTCCGAATAGTAGTCCTTGGCATTCAGGTAGTCTCGGACTTCTTTATTG
>JBCDIO010000230.1:0-6041 GCA_038748815.1 Bacteroidota bacterium | reverse complement strand
CCGGAGTTGTGGTCATTGCCACCACCCCCGCCATTAGCTTGCGCACCTCTTCCAGCTTCTTTTCCCGAAATGATTGGTACAATTCCTTCTCCTTTGGCAGCTCCCCGCCAGTTGGTAGCGCTGTAGAAGTAATTGTCTTCGTTGAGAAACCATTGGCAATTACTGTTTAGAATATTAACCTGCCCACCTCGGAAACCAAGCCCACTGGCATTAATGTCAGCGTTCATGGTGAGTTGGCCGCTCACTTCCAGAGCGATGACCCCACCCGTCGTACCGTTCCAGGCTTCCCCGGTAACTTCGCCTGTGATGGTGGCATTGTCAAACCGAGGAAAAGAAACCAATTGTACACTGCCTGCGTAATCGTACTGATGGAGTAGGCGATTCTCCAAAAAGATTTCATTGTTAGTGATTTCTGTAATTTGGGCTTTCTCGAAGAGCCCTGCCGCTCCCAGATTGGTTATGGTACCAAAGGAAGCGGAGTTTGATTCATCGATACTGGCTCCCTGCATTTGGATAATCAGGACTTGATCTCCCAGGGTAAAGGAACTGGCGTCGGCCACGGTGAGTACCGACAGACAGCTATCGTAGCTGACCACACTGGTATACTGGTTGATGATGCCAGAAAGAGGTGTCTGGGCAGGAAGCTGAAAGAAAAGGAAATAGCCTAAGAAGAGTAAAATACTTCGTCTCATGGGGGAAGAATCGGTTTTGGAATAATGGTATAGTTCTCTGGATCAAAGGTAGCCCTCCAGCGAGGGAATTCCTACAAATGAAGATCCTATTTACCTAGGTGCTTAGCCGTGGATTTGTTAGAAGAAAAGCAGATAAAATATAGCAAGTGCACGCAGAACTTTACAATGGTTAAAATTTGTCCTATCTTTGCGCCTGTTAAAAGCCCGTCGCTTGCTTGGACAAGGTACACGGGTATGGTTGAACCATTAAAAATTTTAACAGATGCCTGTTAAGATACGTTTACAACGCAGAGGACGCAAAAAAGCGCCCTTTTACCACATTGTAGTGGCAGACTCTCGTGCCCCCCGGGACGGAAAGTTCATTCAAAAAGTTGGTACCTACAACCCACTGACTAAGCCAGCAACGATTGATTTAGATCGTGATTTGGCGTTCGATTGGTTGATGAAAGGTGCTCAACCTACGGACACCGTTCGAGCTATTCTTCGTTTCAAAGGTGTTTTGTACAAAAAGCACTTGTATCGTGGAGTTAAGAAAGGTGCATTGACACAAGAGGAAGCTGAAACGAAGTACAACGATTGGGTAGAAGCAAAAGAAGCTCGCATCGCAACGCGTTTCGAGCAATCAGCTCAAGAAAACGCCGATCGTCTGAAAAGACTTTCTGGAAGTGCTCCGGCTCTTCCGGTAGTTGAGGAAACTCCAGACGAGGCAGCTACTTCAGAAGAAGAATAATCTTCAACTACAGCCAACAAAAGGCTTACCCGCGCATGTGGGTAAGCCTTTTTTGTTAGGAAGTAGGCTTTCTGCCGTACCCTCTTACATGGCCACTGGATTTTTTATATATTTGCCTCGATTTTACTCGCAAAACTTAATATGAACCTGATAGAGCCTCGATGCATCTATCAGGTTCATGTTGCAAATAGACCCTACCATATGCAAGATTTAGATCCAATCTACGGGGACCAAATCACAACCCTGGCCGAAGAAATTCAAAACTCTGAGGAACTAACGGCTTATCTAGATACCGAAGAGGAAGAGGATTTTAATCGACTGAAAGAAATGTTTGAGCCCCGGATCTCAATGGTTTATGAGCAAGTTGCCGGGCAAGCACCCTTGCAGTTGATTAGCTTGGAGAAAGCATTACTAAACGAACAGCTAGAAGGTCTTTTCTTACCTAAAATACTAGGATATTCAGTCTTGCGGGGAGAAGTAAATGATCGGCAGAAATACGTTCTTCCACAAGACCACTTCCGGGATATTTTACTGGCTATTTGCAATTCTGCGAACTTCGATATTCTAAAAAAACGAATCGGGCAGACTATTCAAGTTGGTTTTGCTTTGAGCTCCGATATTTGGATTACCAATTTGATTAATTCGATTGATAACAAACGCGTTCGCTATTACTTGCAAGGCCAGAAACTAGAACGTTTTCGGGTCGAAAAAGAACGTCAGATTCTACGTTTCCGGTACGGCCGTCAGTTTTTGAATGACAACTATCAAACGGCTATCTTTCCAAAAACAGTCGGTGAGTTGAAAGTGCTTTTCTCCACCCTAAAACATTTCTTACTCTACCGAGCCACTACTTCAGGCCTAGATAATACGAGTCTGTTACCTTCTCTGAAGGCTTTCATGCAAGAAGAATCCTTCTGGATGACAGCAGAGCATATGCAAATTGCTGGAATTTATGCCCTGTGGTATCCGGAGTCAACGACTCAAACTAAAGAATTATCCGCGGTGTTGAATAAAATCCGTACGGAGATGCCAGAATTTGAGGAGCAGTGGTTTGGGTTTATCAATGGTTTATTCAAAGAAGGTTACGCCATTCCGGCCGAAGGAGATACCCGAATCGTAGACCTTTGGGATATGGATTTGGAAGACTCTATTACCGAGTACTATGCGCTTGTAGAATGGGTTCATTCTAAAGGGTATACCCAAGAGGATACCCAAGATGCCGTTCGGAATTTTCACCGCCAACGGGAAGGTTTATCGCTGATCAATGAATGTTTGCGAGAAACCATTCTGCAATACTTCAAGAAGTTTATTAGTAACCTAGAAGTAACCGATTATTCCGAATACTTTGAGATAACCAAATTGATGGTTATTTACATGGACATCTTCGCTAACCAATACTTCAACCAAGAGTTGAAGCAGTTGAGTATGAAGTTTGTCAAGTCTTGCCTAAAGCGGTATACGGACAAACGGGGTAAAGACTACCAGGATATTAAAAAGTTTGTATCTACTGCCTTCCAGGATATGGGCTTCTTGAAAGAGAAAGAAGTGGTCGAGTTGTTTAAAACGCGTCGTAAAAAGAAACCTGCTACCAAGTAGTATCCACCTACTTTTGGAAGCGATTAACGAAATACACAAAATAACCCAGAACCTTTGTTCTGGGTTATTTTTTATTTACAATACCTATTGCGATCGAGCATTTCAGGCATTTCCGTAATTTAGCAGTGCCCTTCCAACTATTCTATTTGTTACTCCACCCAAAGTACAAGCTATGTCAAGACTAGTCATTGTGTCCAATCGGCTACCGGTGACCGTAAACCGCAAAGCGGGAGAATTCATCTTTTACCCCAGCGCTGGAGGCTTAGCCACCGGCCTTAATTCATTGGATGAATCGCTGGACAAAATCTGGATTGGCTGGCCCGGCCGTGCCATTGAGGATGAATGGCAGCAGGAGTCGGTGCGTAGTAACTTACAGAAAGATAACCTGGTCCCGGTTTTTTTAAGTGATCAAGACATTGAGTTATACTACGAGGGCTTTAGCAATAAAGTGATTTGGCCCCATTTTCACTACTTCACCCAATACACCACCTACAATGACACGTACTGGGAGGCTTACAAAGAAGTTAATCAGAAATTCTTTGACGTGATCAAAGGCCAATTGGAGGAGACGGACTTTGTGTGGGTACATGACTACCAACTTATGCTGTTACCGGCTCTAATTCGTGAAGCTTTTCCAAAGGTTTCGATTGGCTTTTTCTTGCATATCCCCTTTCCCTCCTACGAAATATTTAGGATGCTTCCCTGGCGGGAAGAAATCCTAAAGGGTGTTTTAGGGTCAGATCAAATTGGCTTTCACACCTTTGGTTATATGCGTCACTTTTTGAGTGCTGCTTACCGAATTACCGGTTATGAACACAGCTTTGGAAAGTTGAGAGTCGATAATCGCATCGTTAATGTAGATGTATTTCCCATGGGCATTGATTATGATAAATATGCCTTTTCTGACGATGTTAAGGAACAGAGTGAAAGCGAATTCCGGATTAAACAGCTTACCCAGGGAAGAAAACTGATCATCTCCATTGATCGACTGGACTACACCAAAGGTATTCCACAGCGTATTCGGGCTTTCGGTCAGTTCATTTCGCAGCACCCGGAATACCAACGCAAGGTATCACTCGTCATGATCGTAGTACCCTCTCGGTCGAATGTAGACCAATATCGGGATCTCAAGAATAGCGTAGACACCTTGGTAGGAGAAATCAATGGAACCTATGGTACTTTTGACTGGGTTCCCATTCAATACTTTTATCGTTCACTTGACTTCGCAGAGCTTACAACACTCTACAAAGTTGCTGATATTGCTATGATCACGCCCCTTCGAGATGGCATGAATCTAGTTGCCAAAGAATACGTAGCCAGTAAAGAAGATAGTAAACGAGGAGTCCTCATTCTCAGTGAAATGGCGGGAGCCGCTAACGAAATGCACGATGCTCTTTTGGTAAACCCGCAAGATTCCAATGAATTAGTAGCGGCTTTGAAGACCGCACTAGAAATGGATGAAGAAGAACAAGCTTTTCGATTAGAAAAAATGCAGACACGCATCAAAAAATACACCGTAGCCAATTGGGCTGAAAACTTTATAAACGAACAAATTCGGGTCATGGAAGAACGCAAAGGCAGAAATGCACACTTGATCTCCCCAGAAGAACGAACAGAATTGATTGAGGCTTACAAAAGCGCAAAAAACCGCTTAATTGTACTGGACTACGATGGAACCTTGATGGATTTTCATCCCGATCCAACCGCTGTTATTCCCGACGAAGAATTACTCACTATCATAAAAACGTTCCAGGCCGATTCAAATAATCACGTCATCGTAAATAGCGGGCGGGATAAAGGGACCTTAGATAAGTGGTTGGGCGATATCCCTATTGACTTTGCCGCCGAACATGGAGTGTGGTTGCGTAAGAACGGCAATTGGAAGATTTCTTCGGGCTTGGTGAATGGTTGGAAAAAAGATATTAAGCCGGTCCTCGAAAATCTGGTAGAACGCACTCCAGGATCATTCATTGAAGAAAAAGAGTTTTCCCTGGCTTGGCATTATCGCCTTACGGACAAGGATTTGGGGGAAAAGCGCGTACGGGAATTCCGGGATGTGTTGTTATACCTAACCCATAACTTGGATCTTCAGGTTTTAGAAGGTAATAAAGTGGTGGAAATCAAAAATGCGGGGGTTAATAAAGGGAAGGCTATGCTCCAGTGGTTAGAGCCTGATAACCCTTATGATTTTATTATTGCCATCGGTGACGATCACACGGATGAAGATACTTTTAAAGCTCTTCCTTCTTCGGCGTATACGATTAAGGTTGGGGTAGATAATACGTCGGCCCGTTTACAGATTATTGGCGTATCGGAAGTTCGCGAATTATTGAAAGATTTGCAGGCTTAGCCAAGATAAAAAGAGGGGAATCCAGTACTGGATTCCCCTGACTTTACATACCGCCTAACTTTTACAAACTTGCTCAAAGCAGGGCCCGGAGGCCCCACCAATGAGCAATGATATTCTTAAGCTAGTTGAACCCGTACTACGTGATAGTCAAGCGGGTTAGTCCCCGTGCCTCGATTTTCGGAGTGCATAGAAATTTCGTAGTCATTTGCTCCTCCGAAGTTGATCAGCTCCATCCGTGCATCTCGCAGGTCTACGATACCTACGTATTCTGGTATGAAGTCGTCTGGGTTGGGAACTCCATCTACGAAACGCAGCTCAAAATTTCCGTCGCGGATAGCCGTCTCCTTAAGTGCTTTATTGGAGTTGATTTTGCCGTCTTGCATCCAAATTTGCCAATTATTGGGTGGCTGAGGATTTGCGACTATCTTGATCAAGAGGCCCGTTGAGTTAATAGGATGGGTGGAATCCGTAGCGACTCCTCCAACCTCGGTCCGAACAGTAAGTTCCTTGTTGAATCGGTTGTAGCTCATGGATATGAGCTTTTCTCCATTTTTGATGATTGCCATAACGTAGTCTTTAGTTTGTGCGATAAATTATTTTTGTCAAGCAGCGGGGTCCACCTCGAAATCTAGCTAGGGATAAGCAGTCGTCGAAGGTGTGTACTTCAAAGCCT
>JBCDIO010000229.1:0-6048 GCA_038748815.1 Bacteroidota bacterium | reverse complement strand
CTTTGCGGGAGTCGGTTTGGGAGGTTGGTCGTCGATCAAGAATTTCGTGAGACAGATTGACAATTTTCATTATTTTGCCGAGTGTTATCAGTGCTAGTTAACGCCCAAAATATTATGGCTGAACAATCCAAAGCGGATTTCCGAATCAGTAATATGGGACTCAATAGAGTCAGCGGAACGATCCAGGGTATGAAAGGCGACGTTCAGTTCAATGCGAACGATTTAGCCAATTCCTCCTTTCGGGTATGTGTTGACCCCGCTACGGTTGCAACCGGAATCAATAAGCGCGACGAGCATCTCCGCAACGAAGATTTCTTCTCCGTGGCTAGTTTCGCAAACATCTGTTTTTACTCTAAGACGATCAAAGCAGATGGCGACGGATATCTCGCTCAAGGCACCCTGACCATGCTAGGTGTTTCTCAAGAGGTGGAAATCCCCTTTACCTACAGTGATAAAACCTTCTCGGGTACATTATCACTCAATCGACTGGACTATGGACTGGGGGAAGGCACTTCTACCTTTGCGGCGGGTAATGAAGTGGCGGTCACCATTACCTGCGTGGTGGATTAAACCTCCGTATTGTAAAACCAACGAATATCTAGTGCTATGATGAATCCGATCACGCCGATCTTTCGAATGTTTGATACCGAAAAAGCGAGGGAGTTTTACCTCGATTGGTTAGGATTTGAACTCGATTGGGAGCACCAACTAGAGGATAACTTTCCACTTTATTGGCAGATTTCCCGGGGTGATTTAGTACTTCATCTGAGCGAGCACCACGGTGATTGTGCACCGGGAGGAAAGGTTCTGGCTCGGGTTAATCAAATCGAGGAATACCATAAGCTACTGATCCAAAAGAATTATAAATACGGTCGACCGGGCCTTGAAACTGCGGTTTGGGGGGCAAAATTGATTTCGGTAGCTGACCCTTTCGGAAATCGGATCGATTTTTTTGAAGAATTGGAAAAGGAGCAGTAGCTTGCTATTATGTTGGCTGAAAAGTATATTCTTGATCAGCCACAAATGCTTTCTTTATGTCCATTGGTTCTGAAGAAGATTTCCAAGGTTTACAAACAGTGGGTGAAGCCGTAGCGATCACTCTAAAGAAGATGAAGGAGTATGCGGAGATTGGCATGTCGACCCTGGAGTTGGATGAGTACGGTGCTTCTATTCTAGCATCGTACGGAGCCGTTTCTGCTCCTATTAAGGACTATGATTTTCCGGGCCACACCTGCATCAGTATCAATCAGGAAGCTTGTCACGGCATTCCAGCGGCAGACCGTATTCTGAAAGATGGAGACCTAGTTAATATAGATGTCTCGGCAGCCCTAAATGGGTACTACGGAGATAACGGCAGCTCCTTTATTCTGGGTAATGATCACCAGAATCTACAACCCTTGGTGGATGCTTCCCGCGATATTCTCTATTTAGCATTAGAAAACGTTAAGCATCGAGTTCGTATCCAAGATGTGGGTGGACTAATCGAAAAGGAAGCGAAGAAGCGGGGATTTAAAGTAATACGCAATATTTGCGGGCATGGCATTGGTCGTCGCTTACACGAAGCCCCAGAAGAAATTGCCTGTTTCCGAGATCGCCGCAATCGGGAGCGCTTTAAGATGAATGGGGTAGTAGCGGTAGAAACGTTCATTTCTACCGAAGCTCGTTATGTTTACGAAGAAGATGATGGTTGGACTTTATCTACGATGGGCAAAGGGTTTGTAGCCCAGCAAGAACATACCCTCATTATTGGAGATGGGTATCCGACTATTTTGACCAGTATGAACGGTATTTAGTCTTTGCCTTCTGGCTATGAAAAAAAGCCTGCTCCCTCTTGGGAGCAGGCTTTTTTGTAGTACGGCGATTGTCTTTATCGAACCAGTGTAATCGACCCTTTACGGGTCTCTAAACGGCCATCTACCATACGGATATTAGCCGTGTAGACGAATACGGCTGGATTCATATCACGACCATTTAAGGTGCCATCCCACCCGATTTCAGGGTTGTTCGGGAAGAAATCTTCGTTGATATAGACCATTTCCCCCCAACGGTCGAAGACCTTTAGTTCCTCTATTAACTCTACTCCGGGGTCGGCAAAAATGGTGAACCGATCGTTTTTACCGTCATCATCCGGAGAAAAGATATTGGGAATATAAATGTCTACATCCCGTTTTACTTGAACCAATACTCGGTCTTCTAAGAAGCAACCCGATTCGGGATCAGTCGCCCTTAATGTAAACCAGGTAGACTCCAATGGCGTCAATTCTGGCTGTAAACAATCATCGCAATCTAACCAGTCGTTGGGGGTCCAGTTGAGGACCTGGGTGGTGTAGGGAGCGACGATTCCATCCAATCGAATCTCGGTACCCAGCTCTACAAACTGGTTTTCTCCGGCATCAATAGCAAAGGCCTCTGGCTCGAAAACAACGAGCGTATCTAAGCGCACACAGCCATTAGCATCTTCCAAGGTGATGAGGTATTCTCCCCCCGACAGCCCATTAAAGATCAAGGTATCAAAGGTAGGAACGTCGTTGAAGAAGTATTCGTAAGGCGGAACACCCCCCGCAGCACCGGTTAGGAAGATACGGCCATCTTGATCACCCGGACAAGTAACGTCTTTGACCACATAATCGGTTTCGAGTGGTGCTTCTTCAAACAGAGTGGTCTCAAAGACTTCTTCACAACCGGCGGCATCGCTCAAAGTGACCTGATAGATGCCTGCACAAAGATCTTCTAAGAAATCTCCCGTTAACGTATTATTCCAATTAAAGGTATAGCCGGTTCCAGCTCCACCACCCGGATCGGCGATGATGATCCCATCACAATCTCCGGGACAGGATGGATCATCGGTGTCCGTAATCAGGGTCAACGCATTATAATAGTCGATCTGGATAGAGTCAGACCATTCGCAGCCATTATTATCTAGGGTTAAAGTATAGGTTCCTTCTGTACTTACAGTAATATTATCTCCCGCAGATCCGGTACTCCATACCCCTGAAATTCCGGGAAATGGATTATCGACCACTAGGATTTCTTCTTGGCAAAGAATGGTATCCTCCGGTAGACTGAAGAATGGGGTGGTTTCAAGCGTGAGGTTGACTTCGTCCGAGTATATGCACCCTAAGCTATCCACAACATTAATTGTGTATAAACCACTTCCTAAGACTTCATATTCTGGATTACCTGTACCATCCTGCCATTCGTAGCTAATGATCAAAGGATCGAAAGCATCGATAACAATGGAAGGAACATCACAGTAGAAAGTATCTGGCCCTAGGTCTAACTCAATAGATGTGGCCGGGCTAATAATAAAAGAATCCCGCCGGGTACAGGCTCCACCATTCAGCTCTACATCTACCCAGTAAGTACCAATATCAGTTACGACGTAGGTAGGGTTCGTTGTGCCATCTTGCCAACTGTAGGTAGCGTTGGGGGTAGTCACATCGAGGAAAAGATTTTCGGATCCACAGATCGTTGTGTCCGTCACGGTACTTGCTTCAGATAGTACATCAATTTGCGTGAGGAAGGTATCCGTGATATTACAAGTAACCAAGTTGGTGGCGATGAGCATGATTTCGTAAGCCCCTGGATCATCAAATGTAAAGGCGAAATCCGCGTCGGTTCCTTCCAAATCCCCCTCTACGTACCACTCGTAATCAACGGAATTGGCTCCGGTAAATACAAAATCTACATCAAAGGGAGCACAGCCTGCGGTGGCTGGTAGAATGGCGCCGTTGGCCGTTACTGCATCAATTTCAAGGTCAATCTTGAAAACTCCTAGGTCGCAAAAGTCAACTTGTCCCTGGGCCCAGGCACCGGGTAAAGTGTTCATTTCAGAACCTAAACAGGAACAAACGCCCTGATATACCGTCCCTTTTTTATCAAATCGGCTGGTACCACCATCCACGTGGTCTGCTTCCCCGTAATAGGTGCCAAAGGAAAGGTCTTCCGCATTAGGGGTTAATACCCCTAAGTAGAAAGCATTACTCGTGACCTGGATGGCATCGGGGGTAGTTGGTAGACCCGCTGTGGCGTAGTAACCGGAAAAATAAATGCCATTGCACTTATCGACCATAAAAGCAACGGGCACAAAATCGTAGCCGAAGGTACTGCCGTTTCCAATGACCGTCTGATAAGCTAAAGCATCCAGGTCATCATTGAAGGCGGCCAGGAATTGCCGGGAACCAATGGCCGAAGAATACGTGTTGGGGGTCGGGGTTATGACTCCCGTCGTTTGCCCATAAATATGTACTTGATCGTCTTCGTCAATATCCAGAAAATAGGCGTGCTCGGCTCCCGTGGTGGTTCCATAAAAAGTAGACGCCAGTAGGGTAGATCCGTCCGCCGAAAGCTTGGCTACGTAAGCGTTTTCCTCTCCACCGGGCCAGAAGTCTAAATAGGAACCCGGTGTAGTGGGGAAACTGAGGTCTCCGGCAGTGCCGGTTACGTATACCTCACCAGCGTCATTGACCCGAATGCCATTTCCGATGTCGGCAGCACCGTCAGACCCTAGAAAAGTAGACCAAAAGAGTACCGATAAATTGCTATTCGCTTTTAGAACAACTGCATCCTGAGCCGGAAAACCACCGGGTCCTTTAGTTTCATCAAAAGCACCCGGAGTCGTTGGGAAATTGGCAGATTGAGAACTACTAATCACGTAGACATTGTTTTGGTTATCCAAAACAATTTCACCCCGATAAGTATCCCCGTAATTACTATTCAAAAAGGATTCGTTAAGTCCATCTACCAGGTTTCCTCCGAAGTAAGAAGAACCCACCAAAGAACCTCCATCTTGGCTCAAAATAGCTACGACAATATCGTAAGACCCACCGTTGGATGTTTGGTAGGCACCCGGAGTCGTTGGAAAATTGTTGGAGGTCGAAGAACCGTAGACGTATAATTGTTGGTTATTATCGGCAATAATACTGTGTGGATAGTCGGAGCCATTTCCACCAATGTAGGTGGCATAAATTAGGTCCGTTCCTTCGGGGTTGTATTTGCTGATACAGAAATCAACCCCTCCACCCCCAAAAGTCGTTTGAAAAGCACCGGAGGTAGTCGGATATCCAGAGCCAAAGCTAATTCCACCGCCGTACACATTTTCGGCGGGGTCAAAACAAGCAGTATGGCCAAAGTTGGCACTACCGACAGTACCACTCAGCGTGGCCGCTACTACCACCGGGTCAATAATCAGTTCGATACCTTCCTGGTACCCTTGCGGAAATTCGAAGCGCACCTCGTTCCCCTCCAAAACGTAGTTACAAGCCACTTGCACCTCCCTTCCCCAGATCATCTGGTAGGCGTAGGGCTCGATTTCGACAATAGTGTGCAATGATGTTTCCAAGACGAGCGAACCCCAGTTTAGGGTAATATCATCAACTCCCTCGTATGCGAGTTTAATCTGGTTAGGATCGGCTCCCGGAGCTACAATAAAGTCGTATTTGAATCCAAGATCATTGTTGTAGGCTTTCAAGTCGATTCCTTCGTACAGGTCATCGTAACGAACACCCGCGTAGTGGGGTACCTGCGATGCCCATTTACCAGGATCATTGCCGATGAGGTAGTTATAGACCCCAGTCCTTTTCTGCCAACCAGATAAGGTGGGTGTTTGCGCGCCCAGGAATTTTACCCGGTGCACATGTCCTTTAATATCAACGGTCTTATTCAACGGATCTTCACTGATCTCGTGCAGCTCTTTGGTGGCAGTTTGATCAAAGTACTGGTACGTAAAACCATCCAATTCTAAATACAAATGGTCTAGCCCACCCATTGGGGCCTTAAAAGCGATAGGGGCTTCCCATTGCCCTTGGTTGGGGATGAAAGAAAGTGCTGGTTTGTGTTCGGCGGAGCAACTCTCGCCATTGGGGTGTTCATGGGCATAGGTGATAATACTTCCCAGGAGGAAGCATGCGAGTACCCACCGTTTGGTCTTTAGCAGCATAATAGGTGATGTTTTCATTGATAGAAACTGGGCTGATTGCCAATGGCAACACATCGTACATTGATCTTTTGATCAAGGAGTATATTCATTTACTTAGTTCACAAAGTATT
>JBCDIO010000228.1:0-6084 GCA_038748815.1 Bacteroidota bacterium | reverse complement strand
TGGTGATCTTGTAAAGGTCAAATAGTTTTTTATCATTTTTCCTCACATAAAAGAAGATATTTTAGAATTCAAATAGTTACAGTTTTACCTCACATTAGTTCAGGCCTTTCTTTTTTCTGTCACTAAACAAAGCAGCACAAAAATCCTCCTTGCAACTCAATGCAAGGAGGATTAAAGGTGGTCCCTTCCGATACAGAATATGAAACGTATTCTGTATCGGAAGGCTCGAACCATTAATTCCCCACTCAGGAAAGATTACCTTCCCTTTTTACTGCATTGAAGCTCCTGAACTAGAGCTTCCAAAATGGACGGACACTTAATGAGCTGCACAAGGTTCGTGCGACTCTTCATCTTTTTGAGATAAGCTTCAAGTCTTCGAGCATGATCCTTGTTCTGGCATGGAATCGCAAGGATTAATTCCCAAGGAATCCCTCCTTTTGAAAAGCTTTTTCCATGATACCTTGAATTATGTTGCTTCAGCCTTTGGGTAGGAGAAAGAGTAGTGAAGCCAATGTAGAATTTATCAATCCGTTTGCTGTACAGAATATATGCAAAAGCCATCTTTACATTTTACTTGATGAAGCGACCAAGTTGCTTTTATGTACTGAGAACTGCAATTCTTTTGGCTTTCATCAAAAGAAAGCTGGGGTAAGAAATCGATTCTTTTTGGAAAGAAAATCCACTTCTCATGAAGGATAATCTAGGGAAGGTTGGGGGCCTTTTCTCAAGAATAGCAAAAGTGATTGTATCAGGTGGTCCCTCCCGATCCAGAAAACGACCTGTTTTCTGTGCCGGGAGGGCTCGAACGGGCAGGGAGCATCAGTTGTATTCAGCAAAGGAGTTAAGGCTTGAAATCATTTTTTGCGGGATGCGCAGAAACAAGAAAAGCCCCATAGCAATCATTTGCTATGGGGCTGCGTAGGTGGTCCCACTTGGGCTCGAACCAAGGACCTACTGATTCACCTTCCAACGCTTTCGCGATGGGGTAGGACTATATCACCACCATATCCAGAAAAGGACTTAGGCGGGGGGCGTTCGAGGAGGGCTTATTGGGAGGTCATCCTCACCCTCTAGTCTCTGCACCTTCCTGGCTACCATATAGTGACCATTCACCAGGCTTGGCTCAGGATTGCCAGTTCCGACCCCTTGTCGGAGTTAAGGTTTCCCTGAGTTAACCCCCTTCACATCCCGCTGTTTCCAGCGAGCGGCACCGTTGGTTATTCTTTTCACATTCTCAAACGTGAGTTCTGGATTGTGTTCTTCTGCATGGCAGTTAGCACATAGAACATCGCATTTTTCTACTTCTTTTAATATGGTTTCCCATCTCCGATTAGAAAGGATGCGCATATCTAATCTCAATTCTTTTTGCGAAGAATCTCGATGATGAAAGTGAAGTGCGGCAAGATTTTGATCATACCCACATTTAGAACAAGCATTACCCATCATCTCTAATAATTGCAGCCTGCGTCGCAAAGCTCTCAATGTTTGAGAATGATACGTATTGGTTTGCTCCCTGATTCGGTCATAATGATTCTTTTGCTTGCATTTATTGCTACAAAACTTAACCTTCTGACCAGTCAGTGGATGCTGACAAACAACACGTCGTTTTTCTTCCATAGCAGAAAAATTAAAGAATAACCCTTGATGAGTCAGTTGCTCTAACCAGCTGAGCTATAGGACCAATTTCCCAGACTACTTTTAATCTGGTCGCTTAGTTAACGAAAAGATTATCCCTCTCGTTCCCAAAAGCACGCGTAAAATTACATATTGAAGAGTCCTTATGCAAATAGAGACTCTACGGATTTCGTTCTGTCTCTAAAAAGGATGATTACGGACCTACTTTTACGGCAAATTCAAGCTCTAAATTCAGAACGACCCTAAAAACAGAAAACATGCCCACCGTAAAAACCATCATTTTTGATCTTGGTGTAGTATTACTGGATCTCGACCTAGCCGCCGCCCGGGGTGCTTTTCATCAGCTCAATCGCAATCCTAATCTGCAGGCGGAAGCATTACTAAAAGATCCCATCTTTCGCGCTATCGAACTCGGCCTGGCTACCGAGGAGGAACTCTTCGAAACCCTTCGACGAGCACTCCATTTTGCTGGCCCCGATCAAGCACTACGCGACGCTTGGAACGCTATGTTACTAACCATTCCTGCCAAACGGATCACCATGCTGCGGGAATTAGCGGATCACTACCCAATCTATCTACTCAGTAATACGAATGATACCCACCTGGAATACATCCAGGCCCACGTACAAAATACCCACCAACTCTCGGGTTTAGAAGAGCTATTTATAGAGACCTACTATTCTCAGAAATTGCACCTGCGTAAACCCGATCCTGCCATTTATGCGGAGGTTACCCGCTTAGCGAAACTGCAGCCGGAAGAGACACTATTCATTGACGATAACGAAGACAATGTAGCCGCTGCTCGGACTTTTGGATGGCAAGCCTTGCATTTAGCTCCGGGAGAAGAGGTGATCGAAAAACTAGAACAAGCCCTGTCGGGCGTTTTACCCATCGGCTCGTAGCCCCTTTCGACAGAGATAGGAAAATGGTATATTTGTAGCACTCTCTCAAGATAAGCAAAGGCGTTCCGCCTTTTACCACCCCTTTATGTATTGCCTGAACCACTCCTTGGTGCTATTGCAGCAAGAGTAAAGCCACTTTTATGTATTGTGTACAACCGACGATCGAACAGGTCCTTGAGCGGGTACAAGCATTATCCGTCGCCGGCCATGAAATGCTCCTGGTTTACGTAGGAGAAGAATGCGGCATCGAAATGGATACTATCGTAGAGGCCCTGCAACCCCTAAATATATCCTTTGCGGGAGGCACCTTTCCTGGGGTTATTGCCGGAGAGGCCTTCTCTAAGAATGCTATTCTTCTACAAAAATACCGCTCCCTGGCACCGCCCCAAGTGGTAGAGAAAATTAGCGAAAAAGAATACACCCTCCCCGATTTCTCGCTTTCTATTGCCAAATCTCAGCACCCACCGGTCGCGCTAACCCTCATTGACGGTCTTACTTCACACATAGCAGATTTCCTTAGCACACTGTACGATTACCTTGGCAACTCCGTACACTTTATTGGTGGTGGTGCGGGCTCCCTGAGCTTACAACCAGCACCCTGCCTCTTTACAAATGAGGGCGTTTTTCAGGATGCGGCTATCCTTTGCTTTTTGGATTACTCGATTGGTTTGGGCGTAAAGCACGGCTGGAAGGAATTGGCCGGACCCATTGTAGCTACCCGCACGGACCAAAATATCATCTATGAATTGAATTGGCGTCCTGCTTTGGAAGTTTACCGGGAGGTAGTGGAAGTAGATGCCCAAGCAACCCTGGGAGAAGAAAATTTCTTCTCGATTGCCAAAGGTTATCCCTTCGGGATGTACCGGGAACAGGGCGAAAATATTGTACGAGATCCGATCTCCACGCAAGTGGACCAATCCCTCATTTGTGTGGGCGATATTCCAGAACACACCGTGCTGCATATTCTGAAGGGGGAGCAACAACTCTTACTCGATTCTGCCAAACAAGCAGCCCAGCAGAGTGTGCACGATCGGTCACAGGCCCCCGAGCAAGTGCTCTTGATCGACTGTATTTCGCGAACACTATTTCTGGAAGACGAATTTCAGAAAGAGCTAGGAGCAATCAATAACACGTTCAAAGCCCTCTCTGCAGAGGTAAACCTAGGAGGGGTACTCACCTTGGGTGAAATCTCCAGTTTTGGCAACGAGAGCTTGCAGTTTTATAATAAAACAATTGTGGTTGGCAGTTTTTACCCCCAATTATCTAACGACTAAGCTATGAATAACTCAGCGAAGATCATCCAACAGATTTCGCTGCTCTACGAGCTTGCCCTGACCTTGGGTAAATCCAATGATGCCTCCGAAACCTGCCGGAGCTTTCTCGGCACCCTATGCTCGCGAAAATCACTGGCTTTCGCCTCGGTGTGGGTACGGGAAGAATCAGCATTTTCGCTTTTCTACGCCCATCCGTCAATCCGCAGTGAGCAGCATACGCTTCCCGTAGATACTCCCATATGGGAATATTTGGGTGCAAATCCTTTTGTATCAACTCATCACAGCCAAGCTAACTTTTACCACTTTGTTCATGAAACGGGCATCGAAGGAGGAAGTTATGCCGTGTTCAAGTTGCAAGAATGGGGTTTCTTAAAATTGTATGCAGCTCATCGCCAAGAAGACTTTTCTTCTTTAGAATTAGCACAACTACGAACGGTAGTCAACCAGTTCGCGGCTACGCTGTCGGCTTGCTTTGCTTACCGCCGACTCGAACGAGAAACCAGAGAACGGAAAGCCGCCCAGAAAGAACTAGCCTCTTCTAAGGCCAGAATTGAAAACTTGTTTCAGAATATGTACGATGCACTCATCGTACAGGACGCCGAAGGCTATATTATTCAATTCAATAAGGCAGCCAGTAACCTGGTTGAGTTAGAGAATCCAGAAAAGAAGAAATACAAACTCCTGGAGTTTGTCCACCCCGATGATCGAAAGCAAGCTCAACGGTACGCCATCAATCGCCGAAAGGAAGGATTCTTCAGTGATCTGGAATTACGTATTCTTACCAGCACCGGAACCATCAAATACGTACAGATTAATTCTAATGCGATCTACGAAGATGGAAAATACCAGGGAGCCCGAGATGTAATCCGGGACATCACAGGGCAAAAACTAGCTGAACGCCAGCTACAAGAAAATGAATCAAAGCTCCGGCAAGTCATCGATACTTCGTTGGATGGAGTGGTCATTATCGATCACCAAGGCCTGATTACCGAATGGTCAGGACAAATGACGACTATTTTTGGCTATGCACAAGAGGAGGCAGTAGGCCAGCGATTGAGTGATTTGATTATGCCTATTCGTCACCGGGAAGAGCACGCCAAGGGGATGGATCGCTATATGGGCTCTGGAATTAGCCATATTCTGGATCGCAGAATTGAGTTAGACGCCCTACACAAAGCAGGGCATGAGTTCCCGGTGGAATTAAGCGTAACTCATATTACCATCGACGGGCAAGACTACTTTAGTGGCTTTGTACGTGATATTACAGAAAGAAAGAAGGCGGAAAATGATTTATTAGAGGCCAAGAAAACAGCAGAGCAAGCACAAATGTCCGAGCGGCAGTTCCTGGCAAACATGAGCCATGAAATTCGCACGCCAATGAATGCCGTGATCGGAATGACCCATCTTTTGTATACAACCAATCCCACCAAAGCGCAAAAAGAATACTTAGATTCCCTGCAGTTCTCCGGCGATAGTCTCCTGGGGATCATCAATAATATTCTGGATTTATCCAAGATTGAAGCCGGCATGCTCGAGTTCGAAAAGCGAAAATTTGATCCGTGTGCCATTCTACAGGGCCTGCAAACTACCTACCAATTTAAGGTGAATGATAAGCCCGTAGAGGTCAGTTTATTGATCGACTCGACTATTCAATACCTTCTAATTGGGGACCCAACCCGCTTGACCCAAATCCTGTCGAATCTACTTGGTAATGCCTCAAAATTCACTCATTCTGGCTTTATCCGCTTGCGGGCACAGGTCGTTGAGCAAATCGGGAATACCATGGAGATTTGCTTCTCCGTGGAAGATACCGGTATTGGAATTCCACTCGAAAAGCAAGAAACGATCTTCCAGAATTTTAAGCAAGCCAACGATAAGGTGACTCGAAAATACGGAGGTACCGGGCTTGGCTTGTCTATCGTTAAACAATTAGTAGAACTACAGGGAGGAAGCATTGAATTACAGAGTACCCAAGGTACCGGTTCTGTCTTCCGGGTATACTTACCCTACGAAATATCGGAGGAGCGGATCACCGAGTACGAGGTGCCTAAACTCGTTTCTAAGCAATCGGAAGAAGAGCGATTACAGGCATCCACTATTCTGATTGCTGAAGATAATCTCATGAACCAGCGATTGATCAAAAAGGTATTCTCGATCTGGAAAACCCCCATCGAATTGGCAGAGAACGGCTTGGAAGCACTAGAAATGAGTCGGGGCAAAACCTATGACCTAGTACTTATGGATTTGCATATGCCCGAAATGGATGGGGTAGA
>JBCDIO010000227.1:0-6120 GCA_038748815.1 Bacteroidota bacterium | reverse complement strand
GGCCCGACGAGATCATCTACGGGCATGGGTTTGAGGCAAACCAAGATTTCACCCGCTCTAAGGTCCGTGCGATCGAAGGAAGGATTAAACTCGATGAATTATCGGAGAACTAAGCGGGGTGCTGCTTTTTTACCTAATTTAGACTCTAGAATTACCCCCTGGATATTTCACCTATTCCTATAGCGACCCGACGAGCATGCTAGCAGCCGGAATTATCATCTTCCTTATTCTATCGGCCTTGTTTTCTGGCACCGAAATCGCCTTTCTGTCAGCGAATAAGCTACTCATCGAGTTAAAGCGTAAAAAAGGCTCTCGCCGTGGTGTCATCATTGGCCGTTTCTTTGAAAAGCCTTCCGATTTTTTAGGCTCTTTGTTGGTTGGAAACAATATCGCCCTGGTTGTATTCTCTATGTTGGCTTCGATCCCCTTAGATGCTTTTCTCGTAAACCAATTGGGCATTGAGAATGAGATTACCATTCTACTTATCAATACCGTTTTACTTACACTGGTTGTCTTGCTCTTTGGAGAGTTCTTACCCAAAACCCTTTTCCGCCTGTATGCTGATGAGATATTACTATTTCTAGCCTATCCACTGCGGGGTCTCTACTTTCTTTTAGCCATTCCCTCCTGGATTGTCACCCGCCTTTCAAATGGGGTTTTACGATATATTTTTCGTACGCCGATTAAGGAATCGGACGATGTCTTCACCCGACTCGATCTAGAGAACTTCATTAAAAGTACCCGAACCGAATCGGAGGACGATATTGATACCGAGCTCTTCGGGAAAGCCTTAAACTTGCGGGAGGTTCGGGTTAAAGAGTGTATGATTCCGCGACCCGAGATCGAAGGTATTGAGATCACTGCAACGCAAGTGGAAATCATTGATGCTTTTCGGCAAAGCAATCTATCTCGCTTGATCGTTTACGAAGACGACATTGATAATGTACGGGGGTACTTACATCACCAACAAATTCTGCAGCGTAAAGTATCGCTTAAAAAAGCGATGATGGATCTTCCATTTGTCCCGGAATCTATGCGTGTTCGAGACCTCATGAATTCCTTTATAGCTAACCGGATTAACATCGCCTGCGTCGTTGATGAGTACGGAGGTACCGCTGGACTAATCACCCTAGAAGATATTCTAGAGGAGATATTTGGGGAAATTGAAGACGAGCACGACCAGGAAGAATACTTAGAGGTACAAATTGGCGAGCATGAATACTTATTTTCTGGCCGACTGGAAATAGCTCATCTTAACGAGAAATTCCCCGAGCTGCAACTACCTCTCGGGGAGTACCATACACTTTCTGGTTATCTAGTTATGACTACCGGTAATATACCCAATCAGGGGGATGTAATTGAGCTTGGATCTTACCAATTCATTCTGGAATTAGTCAGTGAGACTAAGATTGATACGGTCCGAGTACTACGGATGCAAAATAAAGGCTCAGAGCCTAGCTAACTAAATGGTCCATCAAAGCATCCGATTGATTGGTATCGTCTTCTCCTCCAACACCAACCACCTGTCGAAAGCCCTCGTAAATAGCGGCATAATAGACCGCCGTTCCGATGCTTGTAACAACCTGTGTAGCAATACCGTAGGCCGTTGGAAGTAAAGCCAGCGGACTAACCAGCAAAAATAAAACCACCAACACAAAGCCAAACAATAGACTTAACCGAAAATGGGCTCCCCATCGCTTAGTAACGACTACCCGACTAAGCTCTAGAGCCCGGTAGAAAGAAACATCGTGAAAGAGAATAAAGAGCGTCCCCCAATAAAAGGCGATCGCCAAGTATACGAATGGAATCATATTGAGAAGTAATACCAAACTGGCGGTTCCACTGGCTTGGGGCATCTCCAGGGTGGTAGGATCCGCTCCGTCTAGTACTTGCTGATAGAAAGCCAGCATACCAGAGTTTTGCATACTAATTATAGAGGGAGACAGGACTACGGCTAGAATGAGGGAGCTAAGCACTCCAATCAAAATTAAGGGTAGCGCAAAACGCAAGGATGAGTAGATATCATTGGGTTCTACCCGTTCTCCTATTTTAACTTTATGGGCGATCAAAAAGAAACTACCGACGACCAATGGGGACACTAACAGGGAATTAACGACGACGCCGACCACTCCTGCAAGTCCCAGTAAATAGCTGGTGATTAGCATAAAAATAATAATCCCCACGAAAGCTGGAATATTTTTTTGAACAAGTTCCAGACCATCAAAAAAGGTTTTCCTCGCTCCAAAGTTATAGCCCTCTTGAACGACTTTTTGCACTTTATCCTCAAGTGCTTGTGGCATAGTTTTGATTTTGTACGGTAGCAAATGTAAAGAGGCGATGATCTATTCACAAGATCATCGCCTCTTAAATTTCTAGTTAGTTACATTCTATTTAGAAGAATCGAGAAAGATTATTCTCAACCTCAGCTTGCTTCTTCAAAGCATTCATCAGACGGCTCCGAACTTGCCCCTGTAGGCTAGATACTTGCGAACGACGCACCTGCTGTACATTACCTGGAGCAGTAGCCGCTGGTTTGTACACTGGAACAATAACGAATACTCCGGTTTCACCCACGATCGGAGTGGAAGTTTGGTTTAACTCCATTTTGAAAGCAGTAGCTACTACTTCTGGCTCAGCCCCGACATCCGTAATGTAAGCAGAAGTAAAAGAAACTCCTTTTGCGGTATCCTGGGCAACTCCAAATTGAGAAGCCAGGGCACTCAGGCTATTGTCAGAGCCGATCTGAGAAACGATCATTTCCGCTTTCTTTTCTTTCAGAACTTCTGGTTCAATCAAGTCTTTCACTTGATCCACTTGAGGCGTACCTGGCTTCCGTACACTTTCGAGTGCACAAAGGACGTACTTATTGGTGTAGTAAAGTACTTCATCCTGATAGCTATACAACTCCGGAGAAACTTGATCCACCGCAGGTTCCCCTATTTCCAGAACATTTCCGAAAGCCCAGCGCACGATATCACGGGTAGACTGACTTCCTCCCAATCCAGGAATAAAATAATCCGTCGCTTTCAAATCCGGGCTAGTTTCGATGCTAATCTCTTCGTTTTCTGCGACGGCGGCTTGCAGGTCGGCCAAGGTGGTACTTGCTTCGAGCATGGTCAAAGCCTGGTCTTCTACTTTCGCTCGGGTATTTTCCGAGGGAACGATGGGCTCTTCCAAACGGGCAAGCTTTACAGCCGGCTCGTTATTGATATACTGTTTATTTGTTACTTCGATTAAGTGCACTCCAAACTGGGTACCAACAATCTGTAGCTCTCCAATATCACCATTAATAACGGCATCGTTAAATGGCTTCACGTAGGGTGTGTTGTATCCTACTGTCCCTAAGTCTCCACCTTTAGTTGCGGATCCATCTTGGCTAAACTGGACAGCTAGCGAATCAAATCGGGCAGCTCCGGTTTCAATCAGGTTTTTTAGACTATCGATAGTGGTGAACGCCTGATTAACCTCCGGCTGGTTGGATGGATTCGCTTTGATCAGAATATGACGGGCCTGAATAGAATCAGGCATGGCCTGGCGATCCATTAGTTTCACCAACTTGTAAGAACCATCTTCCAGATAAGGTCCATAAACAGCTCCTACTTCCATATTGAATACCGTATCGGCGATAGAAGCAGGTAGGGCGTCTTTCTTAGAGAAAGATGGCTCGATGATTCCATTATTCGTTTCAACAATGAGCGAATCATTTTGGCTGGGGTCTAATAATTGACTAGCTAAGGACTCCACATTATTGTAAACCAACGTAGAGTCAGCACCACTTGGAATTACGTCGAAGATCACGTAAGAAACACGGCGAGCTTCTTCCTCCAGAGTGTACTGATTTTCATTCTCTTTCAGATAGGAAGTATAGTCAGCATCCGAAAGAGCAACTTCTGTCTCGGCGATTACGTCAAAGGGAACCTTTACGTACGCAAAGTCCACTTTGTTGTTTTGGTCTGTTGCGATCATTTCTGCCTGCCAAGTAGGAATGTACATTCCTTTAGAAGCAATGTTATTCACTTTTTCTTTTAGGCGTTCTTTGATGATCACGTACTGTTGATGGTTCCAGAAACTTTGCGTCTGTGGATCCAACTCGCCATTTTCAATAGCGGTGCGGTACTGATTGATGAGTTCGCGGTTTACTTGCCCGGTGGCCGGATCCCGGAACAACTGATTCATGATAGGACTCAGATTCGTTCCATACATGAGGTCATCCAGCTCATCTTTACTTACTCCAATACCTAGTTCTTCGGCTTCTTGGCGTAAGAGAATATCTTCGAAGTAGTAGTTCCAAAGGCTACTTACCTGTTGGTTCCGATCACCTTGACTATTTCCGTAAGCGACATTTAGACGCCGGGAGAACTCATCGGCATATACTTTTTCTCCGTTCACTTCTGCCATCTCATTGGGATTACTGAAGATTGATACTCCAGAACCACCACCGCTCATCATGTCCATCATGACGAATGCGAGCAACGCTAGGGCTAGTGGTAAAACCAACAACCACCAATTCCTGCGTATTTTCTGAATCATAGCCATGCTTATCCTTGTTTTTCCAGTTTTGTGCGAGTCAATCGCAAATCTGTTTCAATGAATGAACTTCTTTCCACTCTGAACCAAAGCCGATCGGGCTGGTTTACCACATAAATAGACAGAAGAACTCGGCTTTTCGGGATCAGGTCCCAAAAAATCCATGCAAATGTAATGCCTTTGCCGGTTTTTTTAAAATACATTTCTTTCAAAAGAGTAGGGAAGCGAGGAAAGGACCTTGATCTTAGCTAAGAAGGGTAGAAATTCTGGCTATTGATCCAATTCACTGGGCTCGGAGTTTAAATACTCAGCGGCAGCGGCTAGTTCATCGTAAAAGTCTGCTCCATACTTACGGGTGATGGCATCTTTCAAGAATTGGTAGACGGGTACTTGTAGTTTTTCGCCTAGAGAACAGGCAGCCGAGCAAATATCCCATTGGTCATAGTTGATGGCTTCGAAATCTGTTTTTCGATCTTTCTTGACCCGAATAGGATATAAATGACAAGAGATAGGTTTCCGAAAATCGGTAGCTCCCATTTCGTAGGCTTTTTCAATACCACATTTTGCGGTCCCATCCTTTTCGTAGGTCAAGTAAGCGCATGCTCCATTCTCAAGTAGAGGGGTGCCATACTCTTTAGCCTCTTCGTACCAGGTAAAAAGTTCGTTTTCTAAGACGCGAATACCTTCTTCTAACAAGAATGGTTTGATATCTTCGTAGATCCGTTCCAAGGTATGTAGCTCTTCCGTCTCGAGGGGCGCACCCCAGTCTCCTTCCCAACAACAAGCTCCTTTACAAGCTTGTAAGTTGCAAACAAAGCGCTTTTCAACCACATCATCACTCACCAGAATATTTTGCACCAATAACATATTCTTTGTTTGATTTACGAAGGCAACAACCACAAAGTTACAGTGTTGACGAAAGTTCCTTGTATTTCCAAATGCGATAATGTCGTGTATTGGAAAATTGGCCTAAATACCGGGCCAGCAAGTTTTGGCAAATATCATTAACTTAGCCCACAAGAGAAAACCAGCAGACCTATTCTGCCATTCATAAAACCGGGAAGCTGCAATGAACAGCACCTTCCATTTGTATAACTAAGCACATGAAGCAATTACTTCCATTTTTCGCACTGATTTTGTTTGCGACTTCTTCTTTTGGACAACAGTCTTTTGAACAAGAGGCCCGTACGATCGCTTCTTCCTTGGCTACACTATACCAGATGGATCAAGAACAAGCCGATGCGATGTATACGATCCAGCTTCGCAAATTAAATAACTTGGAAGCGATTGCCGGATTTAAGCAGACGGACCCTCTACTATACGTCAGTAAACTTAAGTCTATTGAATTGTCTACAGACGTTTCAATCCAGAAGATGTTGACAAAAGGTCAACAAAAAATTCATACCCAAGTGGTACTAGATCGTCGGAAGCGGCGAGCGGATTTGGCCAGAAAAATGGCTGATCAGGGAGCAAATCCCCGCGATATTGAGATCGCCTTATACGAATTGGAATAAATCACAAAATAAGGAGCGGTTAAGAGGGTAAATCTTAGCCGTTTTTTTATGCCTTGACTCGTCGTAAAGGGGGCAAAAG
>JBCDIO010000226.1:0-6147 GCA_038748815.1 Bacteroidota bacterium | reverse complement strand
GGAGTTAGTAAAAGGTTGAGAAGGCTTTTCGTAAAAAAACGGGGAAGGAGAATTCCTATTGTCGCTATTAGAAAATTAACTAAAACCAAGCTTGAAGGTCTTCAAAGGCAGCAGTAAATCCTCCCAAAAGTACCTGACCAGCGTTTCAGCCTGTCAAGGAAGGCCTATACACCCAAAACGAAATGGTAAGATCCCCCAATTAGAGACCTTACCGTTGCGCTAGCTATCCACCTATTGAATAGGGATTTCAGTTACAACTTCTCCTTCGAAATAAACGCGCAGAAATTCGTACTCCTGCAAATCAGCGAAATCGAAGATGACTAGATTTACCGCCAATTCAAAATCGGAAAATTGTTCGACCAGGGAAGTACTTACTTTATCAGAAGTACCATTCGTATCATTTTCTAAATTGACCAGTAATTGAAACTCCCCAACTAGGTTATATCCGTAAAGGGAGATAATTTTATTAACGGCCGTAAATTGATCACTGGTAAGGCTTTGTCCCTCCAAATTAGAATCACACAGGATGACAAATGGCTCTTGCACCTCCAGTCCTTGGAACCCCCTCACGATATCTAGTAATTGGCCCCGAATCCAAGTGGGCATTTCCGAGGTGATGCAGCCGATGCCCGTATTTTCTCCCCGTTCGGCGTACTCCCGTAAATTAGAAACCTGCAAAAAGTAGCCAAATTGCCCGCCCGTCTCTAATTGTCCCTCCAAATCCTGGACAATAGAATTCCAGTTTTCATTGTCGGCAGCTATGGCAATACTTGCCTGCTCAATCAAGTTAATGGCATCAGCAGTAGCTAAATCCGGCTGAGGAGTTTCCAGTTCATCATCGGTAGCACAACCCCAAGCAACAAAAACAACCAGCAGTGCCCAGGCATATTTTCCTAGTATTTTCATTCTAATCTTGTTTTGTCCAGTAACGGCTGACAAAGGTACAACGTTGCTCGTTTTTGTCATAAGACCATAAAACAGCCCTCTTTTTCTGGATATTTTGACCAAAGCCTGTTATTCGTATTCCAGTGCCTTCGCCACTTTTTGCGCCCACTTGGCCTGCTCCACAGGGTCCAGCCCATGACGGGTCTCCTGGTCATAGGCTTTTTGCAGGCTATCCAGGCGAAGGAGATGCTGATCAAAGGTTATATTGATCTGATCCATAAAATCCTCCCTACGGGGATTAAGTCGGTTCAGGGCCTTTTGCAAATCCCTACGCACCCATTCGGATAGATCAAAGTGTACTTGTTCGTGGGCTAATAGTGCCTTGTTACTGCGGTCTTCAGCCAGCATCCAAGACTTTGCCGGATCAAAGAACGTATAGGTTAACAGACGCGGGAGATCGGAGGAGAGATCCTTTTCGAGCTCTACAAAAAATCCTGAATAAGTAAGTGCGTTAGCAGTAAACGAAAGGGGTGGATCGGCCCAGAAATCATCGGGTTTCAGAGGGCGTTTTCGATCCCAATAGATTTTCCCCGTCCAGGGAGCAAGATCAGGTACTTGAAAGACTTGGGCTTCCAAGTACAAACACCCGTTTTTTGCTTCCTCTTGCCGGGTAAGCCAAAGGAAGTTCCCCCCTAACTGACGGGCAGTTTGCTTGGCCTCCGAAATTACGCTAAGATAATCACAGCCTTTTTTGGAAGGACCAATCTCCAGCGAAGCAATGACCTTAGACGGCGGAGTAGTTGCTCCATTCTTTTCTAAAACCAGCACATAGGCATCGGTTGAGAGAGGTATCTCTCCCGCTTGCTGTACATCCATCTTAAGTCTAGTCCCACAACTGACGGTTACAAGCAGCCAAATTCCCAGCAGCAATAAACGATTTAGGCTCATCGTTCCCTTAGGTAGGTGGCAAGATCCGTAATGGTCCGAATACCCAGTTGGGCGGCTACTTCTTCCCGCATCATAATGGCGTAAGCATTATTGGCTTCTAAAGAGCCCATCAATTGTAGACCAAATTGCTCGCCAACTTGCTCTTGCACGTAACGATATACGGCTTGTCGATCTTTAATAATGGAGTTAACCAGATCTTCCGGGGGGCTTAGGAGCACGAGGAAAGCGGTTCCCGTATACTCGGGATATAGATCAATGTCTCCATTCTGCAGCGCATCAAAACAGATGCTGGTCCCCCCCAATCCCGTTTTGGCTTGTACTTTAAGATCGGTGTAGCTCTCTATAACTTGGGCGTACATTTCGGCCAGAATGAATTGTTCGGTGAAGTTCTTACCACCAATTACGATATCGGCCTTTCCTTCTTCCCGAGCCCTGAGAATCTCTAAGCCAATTGATTCCAAATAGTCGCGAGCCACTTGTTCGGGGGTTTGTTTTTCTTGATCGACCAGGTAGTTCAACCGACGCATCTCCTCATCGTTTACCTTTCCGGCTAACAGGTCTATGGCGGCTCCTAATTGTGGGTATTCCTGAAGGGTTTCCTTACGGACTAGAGGAGCTACGAAATAGGGTGGAAAAAAGCGTTGATCATCCTCCAATACGCGCAAGTTGTAGGCAGCGATCCGGCCATCGGTAGCGTAGCCTCCGATCACATCCACCTTGTCATTTTTCAGGGCCAGATACATAAGCCCAGCATCCATCTGTACAGCATCCATTTGCAAGTCATACGTCTCCACCAAACCGGGCCAGCCATCTCGACGTTCGAAGAACTCACGATCTAACCCCGCTAAAAAGGTGCGTGCTTGCATAGATTGAAAAACCTGCCAGCCAATGCCCAGCACCAGAACTAAGCCCAAAGCCCAAAGGATACCTTTCCACCACTTTGTGATGTTATTCTGAACCAACCCAAGAAAAAGATCCAAAAAGATAGCCAGAAAGGCCGCTGGAATGGCCCCCGTTAGTATTAGTTGTTGGTTATTTAGAGCAATGCCGGTAAAGATGAATTCTCCTAAACCACCGGCGGCGATCAGCGAGCATAAGGTGGCAACCCCAACGTTTATGACGGTAGCCGTTCGAATACCGGCAAATATGACGGGCAGAGCCAAGGGAAGTTCTACTTTTGATAATAGCTGCCAATCGGTCATCCCTAAGCCTCGGCCAGCCTCTTTTGTGGCGGGGTCTACATCCAAAATTCCCGTATAGGTATTCCGAATGATGGGTAGCAAGGCGTACAGAAATAAGGCAATGATGGCAGGGATGGCCCCAATTCCAACCAATGGAATCATGAAACCCAATAGGGCAATACTGGGAATCGTTTGGATCATATTCGCAATGCCGATAACGGGACTAGCCAGCGATTGGCGGCGAGTGAGAATAAGTCCGATCAGTACGCCCACTACGATGGCCAGTAATACGGAGATTCCGGTCAACCAGAGGTGTTCGGTGGTTTTGGTCAGAATGTCACCCCGATTTTCGAGCATAAACGCCCAAAGACTATTTCCTTCTTGCATGCCTTTAGGCTTGTAGGTTTTTCAATTGTTGATAGGCGCCAAAGATGTCTCCGAAGACGAGAGAACCGAGCATTTGCCCACTGTGATCCATGACATTAATGGTCCGTTGAAAACGCGCTTCAATATCTTCTAAAATCTGAGCTAGGCTATCTTGGATGGAAACGGTTATACTGCCGGCTTGCGCTTTTTCCCAAGGCGGAAGATGCTCTTTTAAATCTTCGAGCTTGAGGACTTTCAGTTCGGACTCCAGGGTTTGACCAGAGAAGAAGGTTTTGACGGCCTCGGAAGCTGGATCGAAGATCAGTTCACGCGGGGTGCCCAGTTGAGCGATGCGGCCCTGGTCCATGAGGCAGATTCGGTCCCCCAGTTCTAGAGCCTCCGAAAGATCGTGTGTGACCATCACAACGGTGGTCCCTAAATCTCGAACTAGCTGTCTAAACTTGATGCGTACATTGTGACGAGTGAGGGGATCTAAGGCACTAAAAGGCTCATCCATTAACAGTAACGGAGGACGAGCCACCAAAGCTCTGGCAATCGCAATACGCTGCTGCTGCCCCCCACTAAGCTGCCGGGGGTATTTATCCAGATAAGCGATAGGGTCCAATTCCATCATTTGCAACATTTCTTGGGTTCCGTGTTCAATCTCTTCCTTAGAGAAGTCTAGCAACTTAGGAACGATCGCAATATTCTGGGCGATGGTATAATGCGGAAACAGCCCATTCTCCTGAATCACATAACCGATTTTACGGCGCAATTTGACGGGGTCTAGAGAATCTACCACTTCTCCCTGGATACGGATCGTTCCACCGGAAGACGGAATGAGCCGATTAATCATTTTGAGGGTGGTGGTTTTCCCACACCCACTTTTTCCCAACAGCACAAAGATCTCACCGGCCTGTACCGAAAAATCAATAGAGTCAACCACTAATTTATCCCCAAAGGACTTCCGTAGATTTTCTACCTCCAGCATAGTGTAAACAATTGAAGGCCTGGAAAATCCAGGCCTTCAATAATAGACAAACAGTCGCAGTTTTCAAAACTACTTTAATACGTCCCGAATTTCCTCGACTTTCTGGAAGACCGACTTGGCAAAAGGACATAGGGGTAGAATCTTAATATTCTGATCGCGGGCCATTTCTACCGATTGTTGCACCATAGCTCTACCGACCCCTTGTCCACGTAACGCATCGGACACTTCGGTATGGTCAATAATGATCAACTGGTCATTTATCTTAGAGTAGGTCATTTCTGCTAAGCGGTTTCCTTCCTTTTCTACAAAGAAGGCCCCTTTTTTTCCGTTTAGTTCATGTTGAATGACTACTTGACTGTCGGATCGATTTTCCATCTTTCAACTTTTTTAAAAACTTCTCTCAAAATGAAAGCTAAAGGACGATTTGGCGTCCTATTTTTAGTGATAATTGAAAAGGATTTAGCACTCCTCCCATCTTTTTATACGCTGTAATCTCAGCAATAGTTTAATCTGATACTGCCGAAAGTTCATCATCAAGTCCCAGACGCCCTATTCGAAATCTTTCAACCTTGGATGGAAGTCACTTGGCAACGAATTAATGAGTCAAACGATAAAAAATAAATATCTGCCCTTTTTGATCACTATGCTGCTCAGCATTGTGCTCAGTATTGTATTTGTGCAAATTACTATCGATAAAGAAAAAGAGGATGCTCAGATTATCAACCGGGCGGGTCGGCAAAGGATGTTGAGCCAGAACCTCTCTAAAAACGCACTGGCATTAGAATCGGCACCCAACGCTTATAAATGGCTCCAACACCGCTACAAGATCGGCCGGTTAGGAAAAGATCTGAAAGAAAGCCATGAATTTCTCAAAGGCTACATGCAAAAGGAATCCTTTCTTCGAACAAAAAATCCCGCTCTTCCACTTCTATTTACTTCGATTGATACAAGTCTTCAAGCCATTTACTCTAGCAGCCAACAGATTGTCTCCGTGGATCAGCCGGACTCTCTGTCTTTACTCACCCAAAATATATTAGCACACGAAGCCACTTTCCTTTCTTATATGGAGCGGATTGTCAAAGGCTTCGAACTGGAAGCCAATAATCAAGTGGATCTCTTACAAAAGGTTGTTTACGGGCTCAATGCTTTTTTGGCAGCCATGTTCTTACTCACATTTTATGGGATTATACGACCAATGTTTAGTCGGTTGGACAAACAAAATAAGGTTCTAACCGATAACAACGAAGCCCTTAAAAAACAGCAGCAGCGTCTCGAAGAACAAGCCACCTACATCCGGGAACAAAATGGACAGTTGGTCAAGGCCAAGAAAAAAGCGGAACAAGAGGCGGCTGCTAAAACTGCTTTCCTTTCCAATATGAGTCACGAAATCAGAACCCCGATGAATGCCGTCATCGGTATGACCAATATACTGCTACAATCCACCCCACGCCCAGACCAATTAGATCATCTAAAGACCATTGGCTTTTCCGCAGAAAACCTGCTCGTAGTGATTAACGACATCCTTGATTTCAGCAAAATCGAAGCTGGCAAGCTAGAAATCGAGCACGTTAATTTCAATATCTTGGAGGCTTGTCAGAATATCTATCGAACCTTAGAAGCTAAGGCCCAAGATAAAAAGCTCCATTTTCGACTTGACTTTGACGAAGACATCCCAAATTTTGTGGTTGGGGATCCCACACGCTTGAGCCAGATTCTGATCAACCTGCTAAACAACGCTTTAAAGTTCACACCGAAAGGTCATGTCATATTTCAAGT
>JBCDIO010000225.1:0-6150 GCA_038748815.1 Bacteroidota bacterium | reverse complement strand
TGGCAATCTCTGTTGCCGTTTCTGGCATAATATACCCGGCATTATTCACCCCATCCGTCAGCAGGATGGCTACCTTACTTTTCGACTCACTGTTCTTTAGTCGGTTAATAGCACTCGCCAAACCCATCCCAATGGCCGTTCCTTGTTCAGTGAGCATATTTACACTGAGATTGCGAAGAAATTCTTTTACAACCCGATGATCAGTCGTCAAGGGACACTGGGTGAAGGCTTCTCCCGAAAAGACGGATAAACCAATGCGGTCAAAGGCTCTTTTATCTACAAATTCGAGGGCTACATCTTTACTAACTTCTAGGCGATTCGGCTTAAAGTCTTGGGCCAGCATACTATTAGAAAGGTCCATGACCAGAAAAATGTCAATCCCTTCGGCTTTAATATCTTCTTCTTTGAGAATCTGTTGAGGCCGGGCTAGGGCAATAATAAAAAAGAGAAGGCTCAACACCCGGAAAACGGGCAATAGCCCCCGTAGTCGACCTCGCCAGGTTACCATCCCCTGGATGGGTTGCAGGGTAGACATCCGTAAAGAAGGGTAAAGGTTCTTCCGGTTGCGCATATACCAGAATACCAAGATCGGTATGATCAAAAGGAGGAGTAAAAGGCCCCCGTGTAAAAATCGAAAGGATCCAATAACCAACTCCATAGTTTATTCTTCTTCGGTTTGTGCCGCCGTCGGTTTCATGAATGCGTAAGAAGTCTCTTCTACTTTAACCTTGAAGTAAAGAACCCCGTCATCGCGAAGTACGAGATTTCCTTTTCCAAAGGGGAGTTTCCCCAACAGTAGCTCCACGATGCTCAATACCAGTAAAAGGGGCGAAAGGAGAATCAGTATCAAATAGAACAACAGTCCACCAATACCCGGAATGTTGGCCAACGCACTCGCCATGGCGTCATACACCTGGATGGACCAACTAATGGAGCGTTGTTGCCAGCTGCGGATTTCGGCCGGTAACCAGATGCGAACTCGCTGGTGTTGTACCGCCCCAAATAAAGGGATCTGCCAGTTGTTGAGTGAAACAGGCTTTACCGCTTCCGAATATTCTGGCAAGGCATGGAAGGTCGGGTATAGCTCGTTTAATTGCTCTTCCGTTGTTTTAATTTCTAAACCCGCTTCTACGGCCCCTTGCAGTACGGCATCGTTGCCCACTAATCGGTAATAGGTATCACTTTGGGTAATGCCAGTAGCTCGGGTAGCATCGATCATGCGTTCCAAGCGACGGGTTGTTTCTTGAGTCTCTGGGATCGCCGGGGAGGCATTCGCAAATTTCACCAAATCCCCTTCCTGCAAAATCGCCCGTAATTCGTCCATAAAAGCCCAGGCACTTCCCAAACGATTCTCAATGGCTCGTAAAATGCCCGTAGTCGTCGCCTCGCGGGTGGGTAAATAATATCCTTGCTCGAGATACCGGCGGAGAATTTCCACTAACTCAGTATAGTATTTCTTAATCGATCCCTCCTCTAACCACGGCTTCCTCTTTAGCTCCTCTAAACGCTCCTGGGCAATCAAATAAGCCGGTCGGCGTAGGTCGAGGTTCGGAACATCGATATTCTGCACCTTACGGGCGCGGCGCATAAAGTAGTTAACGAGCAAAATGACTCCAATCAAGGCGAGTATCTGGTAGACATAAGGGAGGTAGTCTTGCCAAAGAATTTCCTCGCGTACAATGGGCTTGATAGGCGCAATTTGGGTCGTGTCGACCTGAATTCCTTTAACTTCAAATGGGATCACATTGGTGTACAAAGTATCAACATTGGCCCGTAACCGGAAGGGGGCTTTAATAATCGGAATTTGGTAATACCCCGTATCCCAGGCGGTAATGCGCAGTGTTTTCTCCAAGATCATAGTGCCTTGCCCTTGGATGGTATCCCAGCCCATTTGGGCATCCAATATTTCGATGGGGCCTTCCCCGCTGGCGAGTGGGGCTAAGTCTGGCTCTCCCACCAAGTACCCTTTTGGATGCTTGGCTCGGAACGTTAGATTTAGTTGGTCTCCAATTAGGAAACGGGTGCTATCTAAAGTCGCACTAAAACTAGCCTGGCCTTGAACTCCCTGTACCAAAAAGAGGAGTCCCGCACATAATCCCAGTATTCTTGTCCAAGTTGACATAGGCTAATGCGAGCGTTTTTTGAAAAACTTCAATAATTCGTTTACGTAGGAAGCATCGGTGCGAATGCTTACCCAATCGGCTCCACTTTTTCGGAAGGTAGTTTTAGCCGCTTGGGTTTGTTCGGAAAACCACTGCGCGTAGCGTTCCCGAATCCGTTTGGAACTAGTATCTAACCAACCGAGCTTACCCGATTCTACATCCATCGCCCGGATGAGCCCGATATTGGGGAGCGCCTCTTCCCGCGGATCGTAGACATGCAAGCCTATTAAATCGTGCCGTTTTACATTGATCCGTAGAGGTGCTTCGTAATCTTGGGTCAGAAAATCGGAGAGGATGAAGCAAATACTCCGTTTCTTAATCACATTACTCAGGTATTCCAAAGCTCCACCAAGATCGGTGCCTTGGTGGGTGGGTTCAAAGTTGATCAACTCCCGAATGATGCGAAGAATATGTGATTTTCCTTTTTTCGGAGGAATGAATTTTTCTACCCGATCGGAAAAGAAGAGAACGCCTACCTTATCGTTGTTCTGGATGGCTGAAAAGGATAGAACGGCACAAATCTCCGTGAGAATTTCGGACTTGGTTTGTTGTACGGAGCCAAAGTAGGCGGACTGACTGACGTCAATAACCAACATGACCGTCAATTCGCGTTCTTCCTCGAAGATCTTGACATAGGGATCTCCCGTGCGAGCCGTTACGTTCCAATCGATGTTCCGAACATCGTCGCCGAATTGGTAATTCCGCACCTCACTAAAGGACATACCTCGTCCTTTAAAGGCACTGTGATATTCTCCCGAAAATAGGTGTCTGCTTAGACCGCGGGTCTTTATCTCTATTTTCCGGACTTTTTTGAGTAACTCGGTGGTTTCCATATTTCCAGCTGATTATTTCAAAACACGCTCTACCTATTGACCAGAGCCGTTGAATGCATCAGGGTACTTCCACTTTGTTGAGAATATCTTCGATAATACTTTCCTGGGTCACGTTTTCCGCCTCGGCCTCGTACGTTAAACCAATCCGGTGACGGAGCACATCCGTACAGATATTGCGAACGTCTTCGGGAATCACGAAACCCCGGCGTTGTAAGAATGCGTAAGCTTTAGCCGCTAAAGCCAGGTTAATGCTGGCCCGAGGAGATCCGCCATAGCTAATCAAGGGGGCAATATTACCTAGATTGTAATCCTGTGGGTAGCGGGTAGCAAACACGATGTCCAGAATATAGCGTTCGATCTTTTCGTCCATATATACCTTGCGGACCGATTTTCGAGCCTTTAAGATGGTCGCTGGATCGACGATTTGTTGTACTTTCTCCCCAAATCCTTCATCGCTCAGGTTCCGACGGATAATTTCCTGTTCTTCGTCTTTGGTTGGATATCCAATATTCACTTTGAGCATGAAGCGATCCGTTTGGGCTTCCGGTAAGGGGTAAGTCCCTTCTTGCTCAATGGGATTTTGGGTAGCAAGCACGAGGAAAGGCTCTTCTAAAGGGAAGGTTTGGCCTCCAATGGTTACCTGGCGTTCTTGCATCGATTCCAATAAAGCGGACTGCACCTTGGCGGGGGCCCGGTTGATCTCATCGGCCAGAATGAAGTTGGCAAAGACCGGACCCTTGCGGACCGTGAACTCATTCTGACTTGGATTGTAAATCATGGTACCGATAATATCGGCCGGAAGAAGATCTGGAGTGAACTGAATCCGGTTAAAGCGAGCATTAATAGTGCTCGAAAGTGTTTTAATAGCCAACGTTTTGGCTAGCCCGGGGAGTCCTTCCAGTAGGACATGTCCTTTGGACAGAAGTCCGATCATCAGGCGTTCTAACATATTTTCTTGCCCGACGATTACCTTTCCGGCTTCCGCGTTCACTTGGTCTACAAAGGCACTGTCGGCAAAAATCTGTTGATTGAGCGCTTCAATGTCGATCGACTGCATGGTGGTCGTTATTATTAATGAGTGGAGAAAGAGATGCAAAGAAACGACTTTTGCATGGCAAAAATCGAGCCCAAAATTGCAAAATTTCTGTAAGATAATCCAAGTAGGAAATAGGTTTAGCCGCCGATCCGCCTCTGAAAATTAACAGTTTAACGAATTATTAACCCTTCGATATGAAATTGTATTTGCCCGGCTTTTTACTACTGTGTCTTTTTATTGCCGCTCCCACCTGGGGGCAGAGCGAACCCGTTCCGGTACCTCGACCCGCCATTCTGGAATTATTAGATGACATGCGAGAAGGTGCCTTGATCGTTCGCATCCCCACGAATGCCAAAAAGATTTCAGCCATCCAGGCCACCATCGATCGGCCAAATTTGTCAGAGGCCCAGCGCAAGCGTCTTACCGAACAGCTGGAGTCTGTGCAAGAAGAAACCGAGAAGTTTTACCGGGATGTCCGGGCAAGTTTTTTGACTTTTTACAGCTGGTCCGAGATCTATTTCTTACCAGACTATGCCGTTGCCGGATACCTAAAGGGACAAACCGAAGGGCAGTTCTTGAATGAGCAAATGCAACAGGACCCCACCATTATTCTTGAAGAGAATCAGCATTGGTTTGCCGTAGTAAACAATCCCACCGATCCTACGGGGAGTATCTACAAATCGGTCATTATCAAAGATCAGAATTGGGAAACCTTGGCCCCACCATTCCCTCACACAAAAGAAAATTTAGGGACTAAAATCCGCATTATTTTTACCCTAGCCGACGAAGTTGGAGAATGGGCTCCCGTGGTTAATAAGTTTCAAGAGCGGATCGAAAAGATCTACACTAAGTACCAAGAAAAATACACGGAGTTGAAAGATACGCCTTAATTCAGGGTATCCTGTAAGAGAGGTGCAACGGGGAGGGAATCCCGACCGGGAACGGCTTCTGGGCGGTCAGGCTTAAACGGTTTATCCGGTTTTTGAATGGTGTCGATACGGCGACGAGCTTCTTCAATGAGCACAGAGTCTACAAAGACTGTTGCTTCCTCCAGTAAATCTTCTAAGCAACGGCGAGCGGCATCGGTGCGGTATTTTTGCACGCGCGAATCCAGGCGCTCGCGAATGAGCTGCCCCTTGGTAATCGGGCCTTTTTCTTGAAAAGCCAAGCCAAAGAGAACGCTCGTAAGGAGGACTAGTAGGCCGATCAGTGGACGATTCATCATTGTTCTAATTGACGGATGCGTTGAAGTTGACGCTCAATCTCCTGTTTGCGGAGCGTCATCATGGAATCTATAAAAACCCTCAGCAGGGAGTCGTGTTGGGAGTCACAGATACTATCCGCCTCGTCTTTCAAGTCTTTGACCTGCAGTTTATAAAGACTATCAATGATCTCCCGATCTTTTGAATTAAGGGAGGGCGGCGGTGGCTCGGTACAAGCGCCTACTCCTAGAAATAGGAATACCCAAAATAAGTGTTTAGGCTTCATCGATGTTGATCGTCTTTTTACGCAACTCAAAGTTTTTACCCAGATACACTTTACGGACCATCTCATCGGCTGCGAGCTCTTCGGCGGTTCCAGTTTGTAGAATGCTACCCTCGAACATCAAATACGCCCGATCGGTAATGGAAAGCGTTTCCTGTACGTTGTGGTCCGTAATCAGGATACCGATATTTTTGGTTTTTAGCTTCGCCACAATGTATTGAATGTCCTCCACGGCAATGGGATCAATACCGGCAAACGGTTCATCGAGCAAAATGAATTTAGGGCTCGTAGCTAGCGCACGGGCAATTTCCGTCCGGCGGCGTTCTCCACCCGAAAGGGTATCACCGGCACTCTTACGCACCTTTTCCAGACCAAATTCTTCGATCAAATCTTCGAGTTTATCCGCTTGTTCTGCTTTGGACAGCTTGGTCATTTCCAGTACGGCTTTGAGATTGTCTTCTACCGATAGCTTGCGGAAAACGGAGGGTTCCTGGGGTAAGTAGCCGATCCCATTCTGCGCTCGTTTGTACATAGGTAAATTGGTGATGTCCTGGTCATCCAGATAAACCCTACCTTCATTGGGTTTGATAAAGCCGACGACCATATAAAAGGAGGTTGTCTTACCGGCCCCATT
>JBCDIO010000224.1:0-6184 GCA_038748815.1 Bacteroidota bacterium | reverse complement strand
TTTGGTGCCTGTAGATTTTAAAAATGGAGAGAAAAGCGGCTTTCTCTTGACCTTTGCGCTATTTTTTTGTTAATCACAGGATGGATCTACTCAAATTTACGAAAGCCGGTATTTACTGTCCCCAGGCGGATGTTTATATCGACCCCTGGCGAAGAGTGAAACGAGCACTTATTACCCATGGCCATGCGGATCATGCGCGGCCTGGGATGGATCACTATTTATGCACCAATTTAGCAAAGCCGGTAATCCAATTTCGGCTTGGACAAGGTGCAAAAGTAGAGTCGGTTCCCTACGGCGAACCCGTTTTGATCAATGGAGTGCGATTCTCTTTTCATCCTGCGGGACATATCATTGGGTCGGCTCAGATCCGTGTTGAATACAAAGGCGAAGTTTGGGTAGCTTCCGGCGATTATAAAACGGAAGACGATGGCTTGTGTCAGGCTTTTGAACCGATCTCTTGTCATGCCTTTATTACCGAAAGTACCTTTGGTTTACCCGTTTTTAAATGGGATGCCCAAGAAAAGGTACATCAAGCCATCAATGATTGGTGGCGAGAAAATAAGGAAGCAGGTAAAGTGACTATTCTGGCTGGATATTCCTTAGGTAAAGCCCAGCGTCTGATTCACGGTTTGGACTCTTCTATCGGAACCATCTACACCCATGGAGCGGTAGAGAATATCAATGAAATCCTACGCAAGCAGGGAGTTCCTCTACAAGAAACCCAGCGCATAAAACAAGATATCAAGCGAGATGCTTTTACGGGTAATATCGTGATCACCCCTCCTGGTTCGGTGGGGTCTGCCTGGATGCGTCGATTTAAACAACAGTCGGTAGGGATTGCTTCCGGGTGGATGAATATGCGGGGAACTCGCCGCCGCCGATCGGTTGATCGCGGCTTTGTGCTCCCCGACCATGCCTATTGGTCCGGACTCGTTGAAGCCATCAAAGCGACCGGTGCCAGTCGCATCTTTGTAACCCATGGTTATACCGCCATTTTTGCACGCTGGCTTACCGAACAAGGTTGGGATGCCCGCCCCGTAGAAACAGAATACTCCGGGGAAGCCCAAGAACTGGAAACGGAAACAACGACCGAATGAAAGATATAGCCCACATGTTCTCGCAGCTTGACCAAACCACCAAAACGAATGCTAAGGTGCAAGCATTGGCGGACTATTTTTCGCAAGCACGCGAGGAAGATCGGCTTTGGACCGTTGCTATTCTATCGCATCGACGCCCCAAACGAACCGTCAATACTACCTTACTGCGAACCTGGGCTGCCGAGCTGGGTAAAATTGAACCCTGGTTATTTGAAGAGAGCTATCATATTGTGGGAGATTTAGCGGAGACCATTGCCCTGGTACTGCCTCCGCCTGAAACGACTACAGATTTGCCGCTGGCTTATTGGATCAATTATATCAAAGGGTTGGGGGCTTTGGAAGAAGCAGAAAAAAAAGAACAGGTCTTAGCTGCCTGGAAACAACTAGACTCTCAGGAGCGATTCATTTTCAATAAGCTTATAACCGGGGGGTGGCGTGTTGGGATTTCGCAAAAATTAATGGTACGGGCATTAGGTAAGTACCTTGAATTGGATGAAAATACCCTAGCCCACCGTCTCATGGGAAACTGGACGCCCGATGATACGACGTTCGAGGACTTATTACTCAGTGAGAATCCATTGGATGACATCTCCAAGCCCTATCCCTTTTACTTGGCCTACGCCTTGGAAGAGGAACCAGAGGACTTAGGGGAGGTGACAGAATGGCAAGCCGAACGCAAGTGGGACGGAATACGTGGGCAACTGATTATCCGAGAAGGAGAAATTTTTGTGTGGTCGCGGGGCGAGGAACTCATTACCGAAAAATTTCCAGAATACCACCCCTTAGTGAACCTTCTGCCCCCGGGTACAGTCATCGATGGGGAGATTCTTCCGTTTAAAGAAGGAAAAATATTGACGTTCAACGATTTGCAGACGCGGATTGGGCGTAAAAATGTAACTAAAAAAATCCTCGAAAAAGCACCGGTAATTTTGATGGCTTACGATCTAATCGAATATCAGGGAGAAGATATTCGAAGTCGATCAATGGCGGAGCGTAGATCTTTGTTGGAAGAGTTATTGGAAACCTATCCTACGGGAGGATTGGTCCAGTTGTCACCTACTTTAGTGGTTTCTGATTGGGAAGAACTTCGAACGGCGCGGGCTGAATCCCGACAATATCACTCGGAAGGCCTGATGTTGAAACGCCGAAGTGCCCCCTATCAAAGTGGACGAAAAAGAGGTGATTGGTGGAAATGGAAAGTAGATCCCTTAGTGATTGATGCGGTTATGATCTATGCCCAGCGGGGTCATGGTCGTCGGGCTAATCTTTATACAGACTATACTTTTGCTGTTTGGAATGGAGAAGCTTTGGTACCTTTTACAAAAGCGTATTCTGGCTTGACGGATGCAGAGTTTCGAGAGGTAACCCGTTGGGTCAATAAAAATACCATCGAACGATTTGGCCCGGTTCGCTCGGTCACGGCAGAATTAGTTTTTGAAATCGCTTTCGAAGGGATTGCTAAATCTACTCGCCATAAGTCAGGGGTTGCCCTGCGCTTTCCAAGAATTAGTCGCTGGAGAAAGGATAAACCAAAGGAAGAAGCCAATACATTGGAAGATTTACAAAAGATGTTGGAATTGTACGGTTAGGGTACAAACCTCTACCTCTTTACGTCTACGAGACCTTACCCCGAGTACTCGGGGCGTAGACTTACAAGATAAAGCCATTGCCCAACAATCTACCCCATCACCCTCGTAATTCAATAGCTAGGTAAGATTTCACCTCCTTTTTTTCCAAAATTTTGACGTCTTCACGAAATTTCAGAAAATTTTGAAAGTTTATCCCTTCCCTTACAACTTGCCCTTTGTTATCTTTGTTCTTCCTTCAAACAGAAGAAAGATTTATGCATACGGACGATCTATTACAACGCGCACTCCAAAAGGACTTCCTTAGTATAGAAGAAGGTGTTCATCTGCTGGAAAATGCCTCTACCGCTGAGTTGATGTACGTAGGAAATCGACTCCGCCAAATGCAGGTACCCAATAATGTGGTAACCTGGATCATCGATCGCAATTCAAATACAACCAACGTTTGTATCGCCAACTGTAAGTTTTGCAACTTCTACCGGCGGCCTAGCCATGGAGAGGCATACACCACAAGTATCGAAGAATACAAGCAAAAAATTGACGAGCTCTACCAGTATGGAGGCCGCCAGCTTTTGCTCCAAGGAGGGCACCATCCTGAACTTGGACTTTCGTTCTATGTAGATCTTTTTCAAGAACTGAAGGAACTTTACCCAGATTTGAAATTGCACGCGCTCGGACCACCCGAAATAGCGCATATCACCAAACTGGAGAAAAGCTCCCACCACGAAGTACTGAAAGCCTTGCAATCCGCCGGATTGGATAGCCTGCCAGGAGCAGGAGCCGAAATTTTGAGTGACCGCGTACGTCGTCTCATCTCCAAAGGGAAATGCGGCGGACAAGAGTGGCTAGATGTCATGCACGAAGCACATAAACTAAATATCACGACATCGGCAACGATGATGTTCGGTCATATCGAAACCAATGAGGAGCGAATCGATCACTTGGTACGGATGCGGGAAGTACAAGCCATGAAACCCGCTCACGCAAAAGGTTTTATCGCCTTTATTCCCTGGCCTTTCCAGGACGAAGACACCATTCTGAAAAAGCTAAAACGCGCCAGAAATACCGTAACCGGCGACGAATACGTGCGTATGATCGCCCTTAGCCGAATCATGTTGCCGAACGTAACGAATATTCAAGCCTCCTGGCTAACGGTAGGTAAGAAAGTCGCTCAGCTTTGTCTACACGCTGGAGCAAACGACTTTGGTTCGATTATGATCGAAGAGAACGTAGTTTCTGCAGCGGGAGCTCGTTTCCGCTTCACTGCCAATGGAATCCAGGAAGCCATCCGCGAAGCTGGATTTACACCACAACTTCGAACCCAAGAGTATCAATATCGAGAACTACCGGAAAATATCCGCCAACAAGAACTGGATCGTCAAGCGATGATTGTTGACTAAGCCCTACTCATGTCACTATACGCACAAATCGAAGAAGCCAACACCTATATTCGCTCGCAAACGGAGCATGTCGCCACAGTAGGAATTATTCTGGGAACCGGGCTCGGAAACCTGACCCAAGACATGGAAGTGGTTTTTGAGATTCCTTACGCAGAAATTCCTCATTTTCCGGTTTCAACGGTCGAGTCCCACCAAGGAAAGTTAGTGTTCGGGACCCTGGACAAAACTCCGGTTATCGCTATGTCCGGACGGTTTCATTATTACGAAGGGTATACGATGAAACAGGTGACTTTTCCGGTACGTGTTTTAAAGCGGCTGGGAGTCAAACACCTCTTTATCTCCAATGCCGCTGGAAGTACCAATGGTGACATCAATGCAGGAGATCTAGTTTTTATCCGCGATCACATTAACCTGCAACCAGAAAATCCGTTGCGAGGAGAGAACGACGGACGCCTGGGCGTCCGCTTCCCTGATATGCTCAGCACCTACCGGATTGATTGGAATCAGGTTGCCCTGGACATCGCCTCAAAGCAAGGAACGGTAGCCCATAGTGGTGTATACGTTGGCCTACAGGGTCCCAATTTGGAAACGCCCGCCGAATACGAATATCTGCACCGCATTGGTGGCGATGTGGTTGGTATGTCTACGGTGCCAGAAGTATTGGTGGCTCGGCACTCCCAGCTCAATACCTTTGTGGTTTCCGTCGTATCCAATAAATGCTACCCGATCGAGATCATTAAAGAAACTACCTTGGAAGAAGTTATTGCCGTTGTAAATGCAGCGGAACCAAAGTTGCGACGCCTAGTACGCACCCTTTTCCAGCAACTCGATTTGCGTTAACGTCCACTAGTTTGAAACATTCATAATATCTATCTTTGTGGGCCAAAACAAAAGGACCACCCTCCGGTTATTAAGGCAGTACACCGAAAAGCATCGGTTTTACTTCTCTTGTACCTACACCAGCAGAATTCGTTGATTGGAAGAGCGCGAAAGAAAAAAACATGGAAAAAAGTTCGAACGGGACCCTTGTGGAAAAAACAACCGCTGATTTCTCTGAATTCATCGAAGTAGTCGGTGCTCGGGTGCACAACCTGAAGGACGTAGATATCCGAATTCCCCGAGACCATATGGTGGTAATCACAGGAATTAGTGGTTCCGGAAAATCTTCCCTGGCATTTGATACCATCTACGCGGAGGGACAGCGGAGGTATATGGAGACTTTCTCCGCATACGCTCGCCAATTCATCGGTGAGATGGAACGCCCCGACGTGGAACAAATCTCTGGGCTAAGTCCGGTAATTTCCATTGAGCAGAAAACGACCAGTAAGAATCCCCGCTCTACCGTAGGTACTGTTACTGAGATTTACGATTTCCTGCGTTTGCTCTTTGCAAGAGTTGGTCAAGCCTATTCGTATAAGACGGGTAAACGCATGATCCGCTACTCAGAAGATCAGATGATCCAACAGATCATGCAACAATTTGCGGGTCAGAAAATGCTCCTGCTAGCACCTTTAATTCGGGGTAGAAAAGGACATTATCGAGAGCTTTTTGAGCAGGTTCGCAAACAAGGATATACCAAAGTACGGGTCGATAATATCATCCTCGATATTAGCCCGGGTATGCAGCTCGACCGCTATAAAGTGCACGATATTGAGTTGGTCGTGGACCGGATCAAAGTCGAAGCGTCGAGAAGAGATCGGATTACGGCTTCTTTGCAAACGGCCCTGAAAATGGGAAATGGTATGGTCTTTTTGCTAGAATCAGAAGGTAGCGAAGTATCCGCATTTAGTAAGTATTTGATGGATCCAGAAAGTGGTATTTCCTACGAAGAACCTTCTCCCAATACCTTTTCTTTCAACTCCCCCTACGGTGCTTGTCCGCAGTGTAAAGGCCTAGGTAAGATTAATACGGTCGATCTCGACAAAGTAATTCCAGACCGCAGCAAGAGCATCAACGACATCGGGATCGTACCCTTCGGAGAGGTCCGCCAGAATATGACCTTCAAGCAACTCCGGGCCATTGCGAAAAAATACGAATTTACCTTCGCCACACCCATTGAGCAAATTCCGGAAGAAGCTCTCAATACCATTCTGTACGGAGG
>JBCDIO010000223.1:0-6194 GCA_038748815.1 Bacteroidota bacterium | reverse complement strand
ATACTATTGCCGTTGAATACACTCCATCCGCTGCGCGTTTCCCTCATTTAAACCAATGAGTTATTTGTCCTGAGGGAAGCCTTATTCATTCCTTTTTCCAGAAAAGATTGGACGCTGGTTGCTTAAAACGGTAAGCTCTAAGAAATAGCCGTTTAGTTGGATCAGTTTGATGCTCGAATTATTATTGCTTTTTATATCTATTGGAAGGTTTTAGGGAGGGAATTCCCTCCCTATTTTTTTGCCTAAAAGAAGCTTTACAAGTTTGTATACACCCAAAGGGAAGTGGTTTGGGAACGACACAAACCATGTTGCTTCAGGTATATACTCACACCGCTCGTTCTGAGTGTGGACGTTCCACTTTTTGGAAATCTTTTTTGGCCAGATTTGTCTAAACTGGCTTTTGCACTTATTTTGTTGGTAAATGAAAACGACTTGAATGAAGTTATTACCAACTTTTTCTCTTCTCCTTTTTTTGTTCTCTAGTTGTATCTCCGAAGACCAAGCTGACCTTTCCTTACAGGTCGCTGAATACCAGGATGAAATCCTTGGGAACTGGCTGATTAAAGACCAGACTTGCTCCGGGGCAAGTATCGGTTTTCAGGATACCATTCGATTCTTCGCCGATGGAAACTACATTGGCAATTTTACAGACGGTAATTACTGGGTAAATCGAGATTTGGAAGGGGAGGTGGGCGTTAATCTATATTTGAATAGTTTTGGCTTCCCAGGGGATGACTACTATCGAATCATTGAACTAACCGAAGATGAATTGGTGCTTTACGTCCAGTTCTTTAATGATGATTTCTGTGTTTATGAATACCAACGCCTGTAAAAAAACCATTTGAAAATAGACCTAATGAAAGAACGAAGTTTCCTCTTAGTAATCCTCTTCTGGGGATTGTTTAGCCCTATAATGTGGGCGCAGTACACTCCTCCCGACGATTTCGTAGGGCTCTTCCCCGAATCGCCCATTCCGGATAAAATGATCACTACCTCAACCTCTAAATATGTAGAGGAAACGGGCGAGGAACTAATCGGAGAGCGTGGTAATACCAAACGGGATAAAGACCAATTCTTTCTGCAAAGTAATTTCGTCTTAGATGAACTACTCCGCAGTGGAAAGGTACTTTTTAACGACCCCGTTTCAGACTACCTGAATGATATTCTTCAAGTTATACTGGCCGATCACCCAGTCTTGCGTGATGAACTAACGGTTTACGCAATTCGTTCTTCCGCCGTTAACGCTTTTGCTACCGATCGTGGCAGCCTTTTTATGAACTTGGGTTTAGTCGCCAAAGCTAAAACGGAAGCGGAGCTCGCTTTCATTCTGTGCCACGAAGTCGTGCATTACGTTCATCGACACAATCTGGAAACCTTCGTAGAATACGCGAAAATTGAGCGTGGAGAAGGTGTTTTTGAAAAAGATAATTCATACGAGCAATTGCTCTCCAAAAACAATTACTCGAAAACCCTGGAGACCCAAGCAGATGACGAAGGGCTAGAATTCTATTTGCAAACCAAGTATAGCCTGGAGTCCGTAACGGGTGCCTTTGACCTACTGGCTTTTGCACATATTCCATATCTGGATACCCCTTTTGACAAAGCTTTCTTGGAAGGGCCTACTTACCAAATTCCAGAAAATTACCTGTTGGATTCCGTAAATGTGGCTCAGCCTTACGAGGACGATGACGAGCTGAGTACGCACACCAGTGTAGCCTCTCGGAGGGAGTCTCTATTTCAGCAGTTCCAGGGGGTAGATTCAGTAGGGCGGAAGCCTTATCTAGTTGGTGAAGAAAAATTTCAAGTAGTGCGCAGTTTGGCCAGAATGGAGCTAGGAAATATTCTGCTAGAAAATTTTGCCTATCCGGATGCGATCTACCACGCCTTTCTACTAGAACAAGAGTTTCCCGATCATCCTTTCATCGATCAATTGTTGGCCAAAGCATGGTATGGCATAGCGCAATACGACAATGCAAAACGGACCCGTGAAATATATAATCGCTTTAAGATTGATGAGATTCAAGGAGAAATTCAGCAGGTATACTACATCATCAAAAAACTAGACGATGAGGAATTGAATGCCCTGGCCTCCCGTTTCTGTTTTTCTGCTTATTTACAGGATACCACGAGTAGAGCCATGCGTCTCCGTGCCAAAGATATGATTGAAGACCTGGTGATCTACGAAATAGAAGAGCCCGAAAAATACTTCGAGGACGGTGTGCAGCCAGATTCACTAGGAAAAAAGCAAAGCTTTGGGAATTATGTACTGGGTTCTTATTGGGATCACCCAACCATGCAAGAGTGGTTAGAAAGTGGCCGCCGTTATCGCAAAAAGTTCGAGTACGATGAAGAAGATGACGATCTGATCCGTAATCGGCGGCAAGAACAATTAGACGAATATAAGCATGGCTATTATCTAGGATTGGATGAAGTCCTCTTTGTCAACCCACTATACCGTGCGTTGAACTTTAAAAAAGAGGTTCCAGTGCAATACGTCGAAAGTGAAGATCGACAAGGGATTTATAAAGAAATGATCCAACGCAACGCAGATCGCTTAGACCTTAAAGTTGATTTTCGGGATGTCCAAAACCTCCGCTCGGACAAAAGCATCAAAAACTACCTGGAAATCGTCACCCTCGAAAATTGGATTGAAGAATTCTTCAGTCACGATATGTATATGATCACCAGCAATTATGAGCAAGTGCAACCCATCATGGAAAGCTTGGGGAATCCAAAACTCGTTTATTCAGGAGTGATCAGTGCCCGCTTTAAAACCAGTGCTCGTAAAATTCTTGGAACCGTAATCTACCTAGCTACGATCTATGGTAGTCCAGCGGGGGTCCATAATATGGTTAACCCAGAATATGGTAGTGTATTCTTTACGGCCGTTTTCAACGTAGAAGAACACCGAATCTTACTGGAAAATATCAACTACATGGATGTGCGTGATAAGAATGCAGTGATTGAATCAAACCTATACTGGACTCTACTACAAATCAAACGTCGCCCCAAAAAGTAAATTCCATGAAAAAATATTGGTTTATTCTTCTGTGTGTAGGCTTTACCCATACCATCTGGAGCCAGACCGGACCAGGATTCCTTGGAAAGCACTGGACTGTGCACTATAACTATTCCTTTTTCGGCAATTATCCTAAACACTTTCGGGATGCGGCAACCAGAGAGTTTCGCTTCACAGACTGGATTAATGGTCGCCATGACTTCGAATTAGATTATAGCAATACCCGAGCCACCAGTTACGGGGTTGGTTGGAGCTTCGCTGCCGGTGGTTTTGGGCAAGAAGGAGAGGCCTATAGTCGGAATTACACCAGCCAAACCTTTGCGATTTATCGAAAGAAGTTCAATGTAGAAAACTCCGGAGCTTTAGCACCCATTGGGCGTTATCGAATGTTTCGAATCCTGGCAGTGCGAAGTCGCTATGGCTTGGATGAAAACCCCGCCTTTTTCTCGAATCCCGTGCGGCGTAATGAGAAAACGCAAATTAACGTAGGAGCTAGTATTGGCTGGGGGAGACAAGTTGTACTGTCTGGAAAGTTAATTGCGAATGTTGGGATTGAGTTTGGTGGGTTGATTGCTCGCAATGAGGATGATTCGTTTTTGAGTATATTGGATAATATTCGCACCAGCTTTCACGAAACCCCCTTCCCTGTGATCCTATTTAGTCACATTATTCGCTTTCGGGCAGGTTTATCTTGGGCAACCTTCTAAGGTGTTACTAACCGGGCTGAAAAGCCCGGTTAGTAAGGTTCTTAAAGCTCAACCATGAGGCCGATACTTGGAATTGGAACGCCAATACCAGGAGCCAATTCTTTGAGAAGGTATCTTTGTTGATCGATGGGGGCATCTGGATTCGCGATGACTCCTGATCCAATGGGGGTGTTATTCTCATCGAGAGGCCGATCCAAAACAATACTTGGTATTGCTACCGTATTTGCCGTTACATTTTCTACATCAAGGTAAATATTTAGACTCCACTTTTCGAAGAACCATTTTTTGTCTACCCGAATATCCAGGGTATTACTTGCCGGTGCACGTAGGGTATTGATCCGGTCAAAGTCGGGTAGGGCCCGGTTGGCAACATTCCAGACCTGCACCAAATCAGCGTCTTCCGTTGGTGGAGTATAGGGCAGTCCGGTTTGAAAACGCCAATTAATTCCTACTTCCCAATCTTTCTTGAATTTCTTTCCCAGGGTGATATTGACGATGTGACGAGCGTCCCAGGAGGTTGGTACAAAGTTGCCGTCCTTGTCTTCGAATTCACTGACTCCCAAGGTATAACTTCCAATTCCATAAAAACCTTTGTACAGACGCTGTTGGAAAAGGAACTCCATGCCGTAAGTGCGGCCCGCAGAACGGGAAACGGCCGGTTCATTTCCGATGACCCCGAAGTCTCCACCCAAATTCGCCAGCGTAATACTATCGCGTAGTAAGAAGGGGTAATCGTTATACCATTTATAATAGCCTTCAATCGTAATCTTGGAACTGGTCGCCGTGTTCCACTCGAAGCCCGCTACTAAGTGATCAGCTTGAATAAAACGGATATCGTTTTCGCGGTTGATTAAGACCCCATCCTCTTGGTAGCCCAAAACAGTATAAGGAGGAAGCTGGAAGTACCGCCCGGCATTCGCATTGAAAAAGAATCGATCAGTAATGGCAAAGGCAATAGAGGCCCGTGGAGAAAACTGTTCCAATGGATTATTCATATCATCGGAGTAGTTGTTAGCATCGATACGGGCTCCCAGGCTTAAGATCAAACGCTCGGAAAAGAATTTGCGACTGATTTGGGCGAAGCCATAATATTTGGAAAAATCCAAAGCGGACGAAAAATTGATGGTCTCTACGCCTACCGGTGTAATCACTCGATTGAAGGTTCTTACGGAATATTTTACATACTCGTAGCCAATCCCACCGGTCAATTTGTAATCACCAAAACGGGTGGTATTTTCGATCCGTAGTTTATTTTCAACCTCCTGTGATTGGTAGTCAAGAATCAAATTATCTGGATCACTATCATCATTCTGGAAGTATTTGATTGCCTCATTATTAAGCATATTTCGGCTCAATACAAAGGTCCAGTAGCCACGGTCCCGGTAGTGCTTGTACACCAAGCCATTGGTATAATTCCACTGAGGCGTGATGGGTAGATTATCCAGCAAGAATTGTTGTTCTTCGGTATCATTGGCTTCCAGGTTGAGGGCAAACTGATCTAAGGCTCCTAAGCCAATAAAATAAAGTTCGTTCTTCTGATCAATCTTATATTTCAGCTTCACCTGAGCATCGTTATAAGTGGGTAAGAATGGCAAACCCAGCACCTGGAAGAGTCCTTGTAGGTAAGAACGACGCACGGAGGCTAAGTACGTAAACTTTTCCCCAACGGGCCCTTCTACGGTAAGACCAAAATCGCTAGCACCGACCATAAACGTTGCTCCGAAGCGATCGTCGCGACCGTCCCTTTGGCGGAAGTTAAATACTGAGCTTAAAGAATTACCCCGGTTTGCCGGAAAAGCTCCACTGTAAAAATCGACTTCCTTGATAAAGTTAACATTGATGAGCCCGACGGGGCCTCCGGACGAACCCTGAGTGGCAAAATGGTTGATATTGGGTACTTCAACATCGTCTAAATAAAAGCGGTTCTCGTTAGGCGCCCCACCGCGGATAATTAGATCATTGCGGAAATTGGCCGTAGAAGTAACGCCGGGTAAACTCTGCACCACTCGAGAAATGTCCCGATTTCCTCCTGGGTTTCGCTGTATTTCCGCGACTCCGATGGTTCTTAAAGACACGGGACTTTCTTCCGTTTTCTTAAAAGGCGAAGCTTTTACGACCACTTCTTCGAGTTGGGTAGAGAATTCTTCCAACGCAAAGTCTACCACTGCGGGTTTGGAATTTGTTACTTGGATCTCGTATTCGGTCAAGTCATTAAAGCCAATATAGCTAGCCCGGACCTCGTAAAGGCCAGGCGCAATACCCGTAATTTCGTAATTACCATCAAAATCGGTAACAGCTCCAAAATCTGTCCCCAAAATCAATACGTTCGCAAATCCGATGGGTTCGTTATTCAGGGAATTGGTAATAGTTCCTTTAATTACGCCATTCTGGCCCTGCAATCCACCGACCAGTAAGAGTAGAAAGGCCAGTAAAAGTAGGAAGGGCTTTTTTGAAAGGTTCATTTTCTT
>JBCDIO010000222.1:0-6196 GCA_038748815.1 Bacteroidota bacterium | reverse complement strand
GGAAAGTGCGCAAGCACTTGGACTTGGATCTCAGTTCATCGCTTCTTATCAGTGGCGGATGCTTAATCCAACGTTCTTCTCGCTTCCACGCCGGATGTTCGTTGGTGCGATCTTCAACTTCTAATAGTATATAGTAAGGGGGGTACCTCGGGTACCCCCACCATATAAACGGTTGTAGCTCACATAAACTTTAAAAAAATTAAATCATGCGACAGCTAAAATACTGGCTTCTATGCTTGGTAGGGTGCTTGGCCTTCGTTACGGCCGAAGCGCACATCAATCCATATCAGTCTAGTACGTCCAATAACCCGCAAGAAACCCAGGTACAGTTCCGGGAGGACTGCGTTACGCCGAAGGCGCAAATCGACCAAGGTCGGAACCGCCTTACCGGTGGAAAAGTAAACAACGTTCGTGCACGTCTGCGTGCCGGTGGTGACCCTTGGTGGGATGGTGAAGACGGAAAATACGTCGTACCATTCGTAGACGAAGGGGAAGAAGAAGTTTCTTCTATTTTTGCCGGTGGTGTTTGGTTAGGAGGGTTTGATCCAGGAATGAACTTAAAAATTGCTTGCCAGACCTACGGAAACCCATCCGGTTCTACGGACTTCTGGACGGGACCTCTTGATCCGATCGAAGGAACTACCGATGCGGAGACCTGTGAAAAGTGGGACCGCTTCTTTGAAGTTTACGCGACGGAAATTGACGAACATCTTCGTTTATACGAATCAAGCGTAAACGGCGGTGATGAATATACCGCTGACTTGATCCCTAAAGGGGTGAAAGGATGGCCCGCTCGTGGGAACGAGTTCTTCTTCGAAATCAACGAGTTCGATCTACCGACTACCGATCAAGGGTTGGCCGGTTTCTTTGACCGAAATGGTAATACACTCTACGAACCATTAGATGGCGATTACCCAGTGATCGAAATTCGTGGTTGTGAAGAACCTCAATACCCAGATCAAATGATCTTCTGGGTGTACAACGATAACGGGAACATCCACGGTGAAACGAATGGTCAGGCCATTCAAATGGAGGTGCAAGTACAGGCTTTCTCCTACGGTACCAACGATGAGTTAAACGATATGACCTTCCAGCGGTACAAGTTGATCAACCGTGCCATTGAGGATATCGATGAAACATTCTTTGCGATGTGGGTCGATGCCGACTTAGGTTGCTACACGGATGACTACATTGGTTGTGATGTGAGCCGGGAGCTTGCGTACACTTACAATGCGGATGCACAGGATGGTGATGTAGGCATTACCTGCCCAGGGGGTGTAGCAACGTACGGGAATAATATTCCGATCGTAGGTATTGATTATTTCCGGGGCCCAGAAAAACCTTTCTTTAACGAACAAACGGGAGATCTAGATTCCCTCGTTGAGTTAGGTATGTCTTCCTTTACCTACTTCAACAACGGTAGTGTAAATAACCCACCACAGCCCACAACGGATCCACAAACGGATGTAGAATACTACCGTTATCTATCGGGACAATGGCGGGATGGATCACAATTTACCTTCGGTGGCGATGCTTACCAAACGGGTGATCCGATTAATTACGCCTTTACGGATGATCCGAATAATAATGCGGGATGGTCTATGTGTACAGAGGCTCTTCCTCAGTACGATCGTCGTACGGTACAAGCTTCTGGTCCATTCTTGCTACAGCCTGGTGCGGTAAATGAGTTGATCGTAGGGGTAGTATGGGTTCCAGATATCGAATATCCATGTCCGGATATCTCTCGTCTATTCCTAGCGGATGACTTAGCGCAGAACTTGTTCGATGAGTGTTTCGCTATTACGAACGGACCAGATGCTCCAGATGTAGATATCATCGAATTGGATAAGAAGTTAATCTTAGTATTGACTAATGATACCATTAGCTCTAACAACGCCTTCGAATTGTACGAAGAGACGGACCTGTTAGCACCGGAATTTGAGGACATTGATACTACCTATAACTTCGAAGGTTACACTATTTACCAATTGGTAAGTCCAAGTGTTTCTCGGGGTGAATTGGACAATTTCGATGTTGCTCGTCCCGTAGCCAATGTAGACTTGAAGAATGATATTTTAGAAATATACAATTGGTCTTCGATTCCTAGTCCTACTACGGACCAGCGGATCTGGATTCCAGAACTTCGGGTGGAAGGGTTAGATAACGGAATTCGTCACACGTTCGAATTGACGGAAGACCAATTCGCTTCGGGTAACCGTCGCTTGGTCAACCATAAGAAATACTATTACACTGCAGTAGCCTACGCACACAATGGTTGGGCTCCTTTTGATCCTGTAACCACAGAGGGTCAGAAAACGCCTTATCTACTGGGTCGTCGGAACGCGAAAAACTATACAGGTATTCCTCGCCCAATCACCGATATTCAGTTGAATGCTGACTACGGTGATGGTCCAATCATTACCCGTCTAGATGGTATTGGTGTGGGTGGAAACTTTGTCGATTTATCGGATGAAACGCGCGATGCGATTATCAATGGTAACTTTGACGGTGCGATTACGTATGCACCCGGTCGTGGTCCAATCGACGTAAGTATCTATAATCCATTGGAGGTAAGAGATGGAGAGTTTGAACTAACATTCTTCGATGAAGATATGAGTAACTCTTCATTAGACGATGTTGTACGCTGGCGTCTAACCAATCTGAGCGACCCATCTCAGCCAGTCATTGAGGCAGATCGTTCGATCGAGGTATTGAACGAACAAATTCTTGCTCAGTATGGGTTCACGATTAATATCGGCCAAACGGGAGATGTCGGTGAAAGCCCAACGTCAGGTACGAATGGTGCTATTGGTTACGAAGAAGAATACCAAGATATCGATAAGCCTTTCTGGTTCGCTGGTGTTCCAGATGATTTCGATGAGGTACCCTTGTTGAACTTTGTTGCCACCGGCCCGGGTGAGCCTGATTCAGATCTGGACGCCCTTGGTGAGCTTAGCAGCATCGGACCTGGTTCTTTTGTGCCATTCCAGCTAGCAGATCACCGTTTCCGGACTACTGGAGAATATATTACTCCAGGTTGGGTGAGTAACTCTGGAAGTATTTATAAGGATGAAGAGCTCCTTAAGCAACTTCCAAATATTGACGTTGTCTTCACTGCTGATAAGAGTAAATGGAGTCGTTGTGTAGTTGTGGAGACGGCTAATCGTTACTACGCAGACGAAGGATTTACTACAGAACCGGATGGATCTGCTCGTCAATTTTTCCTACGCCGGGCCCCGGCGGTAGATAGTGTTGACCGGGATAATAATGGTCTAGCCGATGTTGATAATTCTGGCCGTGAGGGTATGGGATGGTTCCCTGGTTATGCAATTGATGTAGAAACCGGAAAACGCCTAAACATCTTCTTCGGTGAGAACTCTGTATACAGTGATGCGTTTGCTGATTCTTACAATGACGGTCGAGTGATTGCTCGGGATATGATGTGGAACCCAACGGATCAGCCGCTGCTTCCAACCACTGACTTCCCAACGCTATTCGACTTGTTCTTGGGTGGACAGCACTTCATTTATGTGACAAACGAAGAATACGATGCTTGTGAGGATATCTACCAGTTGATGGAAGGTACTCCTACCAACTTACAGTACGTACAGCTTTTACAGCGGGTAGCTTGGACTTCAATGGCTGTTCTAAACGGAGGAACGGAGCTATTGTCCTACGCGGATGGTTTGATTCCGAATGACCTTACCGTCAAGCTACGGGTTGATAACCCTTACGCCGTAGAGACTGGTACTGGAGATTTCAATGGTTATCCATCGTACCAATTTACTTTAGAAGGAGCTGCTCCTTCTGAATTGGACGAAGCCGGAGTGGAGAGCTTGTTGGATATGATCAATGTAGTACCCAACCCATACTATGGGTTCTCGGAGTACGAAACGAGTGAATTCGACAACATTGTGAAGATCACGAATTTGCCTCCTCAGTGTGTGGTTACAATCTATACCCTTGATGGTAAGTTTATCCGTCAGTACAACCGGGATGAGACCGGAATTGTACCAGAAGGTAACAACCGGGGTATCAATAATACGCAACCACTTCCAGCCATTGAATGGGATCTGAAGAACAACCGCGGTATTCCAATCGCAGGTGGTGTTTACTTGATCCACGTAGATGCCGGCGAGCTCGGTGAAACAGTGGTCAAGTGGTTCGGTACGAACCGTCAGTTTGACCCATCTGGATTGTAAAATAAATCGGGTGTGGGGGGATCCTCGGCGAGGGTCCCCTCTTCCACTTGATTGGACACAAGCCCCGGCTTGTGGTTTGTCCATAAAATGAAACTTAAACAATGAATCGAGCTTTATATACTCTCCTTATTCTGGTCTTACTAGCCGGTGCCACTACCCTGGCCACTGCTGGTAATCCAGATCGCCAGGGAGAAGCCGGAGCATCGGAGCTTAACATGCTTCCATACGCTCGTCTGGCTGGTCTTTCTGGTATGAATACCTCTACCGTAAGTGGCGTAGAAGCCATGCGGTTGAACATCGCCGGTCTTAGCCGGATTCAAAAAACGGAATTCACCGTTGGGCAAGGTATTTACTTGCAGGGAACGGAAATCAACATGAGTGCTTTTGGATTTGCTCAGAAAGTGGGTAAAAACGGAACACTTGGAGCTAGTGTAATGGCCCTAAGCTTTGGAGATCTACCGGTTACTACGGTAGGTCAGCCCGAAGGAACTGGGGCTACTTTCTCGCCTACATTTTTCAATGTAGGAATTGGTTACTCTCACTTATTTGAGAATAAGATTTCCGTAGGTATCCTTTTCCGGGGTATTTCTCAGCGAATTTCCGATCTTTCTGCGCAAACTTTCGCAGTAGATGCGGGCGTACAATACGTAACGGGTGATCGCGATAACTTTAAGTTCGGGATCTCTTTGCGTAATATTGGTGCACCTATGCGCTATGATGGTGAAGGTCTTTCGTTCTCTACAGAAATTCCTTTCGAAGGGCAAGGTTATGGTTTGGCAGTGAATCAGCGTTCAGCTGATTTCGAACTACAATCTGCTTTGAACATTGGTGGATCATACGATTTCTACCTAGGTGAGAAAAGCCGCCTAACGATCATCGGTAACTTTACTTCTAACTCGTTCTCCTTAGACCAAATTGGTGGTGGAGCAGAATTTAGCTTCAACCAAATTGTAACGCTTCGGGGAGGGTACCAATACTCTATTGGTCTGGAAGATCTAAACGCGGTTGATGCACCTATTTATACGGGTGTCAGCGGTGGTATCAGTATCGATGTACCCGTTGGCCGGGAAGCCGTTAAGAATGGCTTCGGAATTGACTACGCTTACCGTGCCTCTCGTCTATTTGGTGGTACGCATAATATTGGAGTACGCCTAGCGATTAACTAAGCGCATTCCTTTGATTGAAAAAGCCTTCTTTCCCATCGGAAAGAAGGCTTTTTTTGTCTAGTAGCTAGAGGTAGCTTCTTGCGATCTTATTTTTATTTTTTGTATTTTTGATCAATCAGTTAGGTAAGACGTTTCTATTTAATAATAGAAGCGTCTTTTCGCTAATCAGGGCGTTGACATTTTTCCTTTTAGTTTATAAGCCGCCTTCCTCCCGGAAGTACGCTCGTATCTGTTGGATCGCCAGGATATTGCTACCGAACGCTCTAGACCGGGTTAGGTCTTTTCTTAAGGTTACTAGCGTAACCCTTATTTCCAAACCCAGTAACAACTTTCTACTTTCCTAAGCCAAGACGCTCTAGGAGGGGTAGAATTGACTTTTTTTATTTTAAAGCAAACAAAATCAATGTCGAGATGGCAAGTTACAATTACCTTACCCAGGAAGGGTACGATAAACTAAAGGCCGAACTAGACGAAATGAAGTCGACCGGACGTCAAGATGTCGCAAAAGCCATCGCTGAAGCGCGCGAGAAAGGGGATTTATCAGAGAATGCAGAATACGATGCGGCTAAAGATGCGCAAGGGCTGTTAGAACTTAAAATAAACGAGTTAGAAAAAGTATTGGCCAATGCCCGGGTACTCGATACCAGTGAGCTAGATAATTCTGAAGTACGTGTTCTTTCCAAAGTTCGTATCAAGAACAAGCAAACTAAGAAAGAAATCACCTATCAGCTAGTATCGGAATCGGAGGCAGATCTCAAAGCGAAAAAGATTTCGGTCGGTTCTCCAATTGGTAAGGGCCTACTCGGAAAGAAGGTTGGTGAAACAGCG
>JBCDIO010000221.1:0-6208 GCA_038748815.1 Bacteroidota bacterium | reverse complement strand
TTCAAACCAAAGGAATTGGCCCCCACACCTACTCCAGCACCACCGCCCGCGTAATCCATCCGAAACTGAGGCCGGTATGCTTTACTACGAATAGAATCCTTGGCTATGGGCTCGGCATCGTTAAAACCAATAATACCTGACTCCACGTCGGAAGTAGCTCGTTTATTAAACTTTGGCAAAGTTGCTGCGGCAAAATCAATTTGGTCTTTGGCCACCGGCGTATTGGCAAAATCTTCCGGCTTGGCCAGATGCACCGTATAGACCCCATTATAAAAGTGCGTATACACCACCCGATTTCGCTTCGCCGAGCGAGTAGCTGAAATAGCCGGAGCAAAGGGAGTGATCCCAGAAACTCCGGTCAACAACTCGGTCAGTTGACTTACCTGTTTAGTTAGCACATCGTATTTATACACATTCCGATACCCATTGCGGTCCGAAACGAAAAGGATATTCCCATCAAGGTCGTACTGGGGGTTAAGATTATCCGCTCCTCGAAAGGTTGGCAACTCCTGCACGATGCGGCTTACCACATCCATTTCGGCCAGATCAAAGGTCCAGTTTCCATTCTTCCGACCACGCTCACTACTAAATTGATCGGTAGCAAACACGAGTCGGGTTCCGTCTAAGGACCAATTAGGCAGCATCTCCGAGTAGGCATCATTGGTTAGCTGAGTCACTTTTCCAGACGACACCCGAACTTGGTATAAATCGACCTGCCCTTGTACCAGTCCGGCAATAACCAGATACTTCCCATCCGGCGACCAGGTCGGATTCTTGAAAGCTGGCACCTCTTCCAACACTAATTCCTTAACGGTTTTACCCAATTGGACATCCTTGATAATGAGAATATTTCGACCCTTGCTCACTCCTACAAAAGCGAACTGCTTACTATCCGGAGACCAGGTACCGGCCGATTCGATGTAGTCAAAATCATCAATGTGCCCATTGCGGTTAGAGCTGGCTACTTGTCGAATAATTTCGCCGCTGCGGGCATCCGCCAAAAACAAATCCGTACTAAAAAGATTCTTCTCCGAAAGGAAAATCAAGTACCGCCCGTTAGGACTGATAACTGGAGCAATATTCAAGCGCCCACCATTCTCGGCATCTACTATGGTTCGACCTACGGGTTTTTCTTTCTGGCCGTCAACAAAGGGTCCATAATGCCTTTTGATGCCATCGACCCACAGCTCAGATAACTTCTCTAACGGAGTCCCCAACACTCGCTGAGTTGCTATTTCCAATCCGTATTTAGCGGTGGCTACAAAGTAAGGTTCAATAATATCATCCCCGTAGATACCGGTCACAAAAGCCCAAAAAGCTTGTCCGTAGCGGTACGGGAAATACTTGGGGTTATTGAGTTCTCGGATGCTTGGTACGTCGTCGTTGAGAATGGCATCTCGCATCCACATAGAAGTGTGCGCATCTTGCCGCCCAATCGACATATACTCCGCCATACCCTCCACCATCCATAGGGGTAGATTCGCTAAATTCTGCAGCCCGGTAGAATCGGATTGTAAGATTAGGTTATACTGATAGGCGTGGACTAATTCGTGCCCTAAGACGTGATGACTCTGTTGTCGGGACATAGCCATCGGCATAATGACCCGATTCTTAAAAGCCTCTGTGACGCCACCCGTTCCCACTCCAATGGCCCCTTGAATGGCATTCGTCTGTTGGAAATCGGCATGATCATTATAAAGAATCAGAGGATTGCGCTGACTAAAGGTATCGCGCAAAATCGATTGGTGTTGTCGATGCCAATGCTCCACCCAAGACGCAAATTCTTCGAGTCGTTGGGGGTTTTCGAGATAGTGATAAATATCGTAATGGGGTGTTTGTAGGACTGAGAAATCAAAAAGCGCATAACGCGCCTTATTTCGCCCAAAATACTGGGCGCTTAGAGAGCTGATGCTAAACAAGGCTACGAGCAAAGTGGCAAAAACTTTTGTTCGAAGCATAGAATTTGGATTAGTTCATGATTAGGGATTTTCTAATCGTACCAGCTTCCTTCCGTGGATATTTTTCGCTTTTCAGGAAAAAGAAGCTGTTTTGTTAGAGCCTCCAAAAGATCGTATTCATATAACAGTATAGACCACCCTTTTCATCTTAACCGTTTGTTTATCAGTCGTTAAAGTTTTATTAAAACCCAAATCTAATTCTTCATTAAAGCGAATAGAGTCAGAAAATCGGTAAAGAATGAAGCCTGTTTCATTATAGCATCCTATTTTGGATCGCAAATCAAACCAAGCCTCTTATCGAGCTTAAAAGCGAATAATATGTTGCGTTTTCTAGCAATTTGTGCAAGCCTAAGTCTGACTCTGCAAATGGTAGCTCAGCCTACCAAACTATTAACCCCTTTCGAAAAGCAAGCTGATTATTCGGCTTCTTATGAAGAAGTGATCGATTACTATAAACTGTTGGATCAAACGTACCCAAACGGTAAATTGATAGAAGCCGGAGATACCGATATCGGCCTCCCTCTACATACGTTTATTATTGATTATGATCAGAAGTTTACTCCAGAAGCAGCTAAAGCTGCTGAGAAAATAATAATTCTGGTCAACAACGGTATTCATCCTGGAGAACCCTGCGGAATTGATGCCTCCATGATGGTCGCTCGCAATATTCTGGGGGATCCGGTAAGTGCCGAGACCTATCAAGATGTAGTCCTCGTTTTTATCCCTGTGTACAATATAGGAGGAGCACTCAATCGCAGTCCCTACAGTCGAGTCAACCAAAAAGGACCTGCCTTTTATGGTTTCCGGGGTAATGCGAAAAATCTGGACCTCAATCGGGATTTCGTAAAGTGCGATTCCCGCAATGCCCAAGCCTTTAACCGACTTTTCACCGCTTGGTCTCCGGAGGTCTTTATCGATAATCACACATCCAACGGAGCGGATTACCAACACACCTTGACCCTTATTGCTACGCAAAAAGACAAACTCATCCGTACTCCCGGGGGTTACCTAGAACAGTTTATGCTTCCCGGACTTTATAAGGGTATGCAAGAACGGGGTTGGGATATGTGCCCTTATGTTTACGCTCGTAGTACGCCCGATGAGGGAATTGCTGGATTTTTAGATCTACCCCGTTATTCTACTGGCTATGCGGCGCTATATCAGACGATCGGCTTCATGCCCGAAACCCACATGCTTAAACCTTTTGCGGATCGAGTACGCTCCGTGGAAGCCTTTATGTATACCGTTTTTGAATGGTCAGCCAAAGATCGACGCTTCATCCAGGTTGTCAGAGAGAAGGGTTTGGCGGAAGTCCAAAGCTCCGATTCCCTGGCCATTAATTGGGAGATTGATCCGACGAAAGTCGATTCCTTCTTTTTCAAAGGATACACCGCTGCTTATAAACCCAGTCTCATCACCGGACAAGACCGGTTATACTATGATCAAGATCAACCCTATACCAAAAATATTCCCCTCTACAACACCTATCGAGTTACGCAAAAGGTGAGCCGCCCCCAGGGGTATATCATCCCCCAAGCTTACCGAGAAGTACTGGATAGACTCCGTTGGAATGGCGTGCAGATGGAGCAAATCACTCAGGATACAACCATTGAGGTCCAACAATACTACATCGAATCCTATAAGAGTCCAGAGACCCCTTACGAGAACCATTACTTACACCGAAACGTAGAGGTAAGCACCGTTGAACGGAGCTGGAATTACCGCAAAGGAGATTGGTACATCCCTTTGGGCACCGACCAAGACATGTATATCATTCACGTGCTTGAACCACAAGCCCCCGATTCCTACTTTGCCTGGAATTTCTTCGATGGCGTGTTGATGCGGAAAGAAGGATTCTCCTCCTACGTTTTTGAAGATCTGGCCTGGGAATTCTTACAAGAGAATCCTGAAGTTGCCCAAGCCTTAGAAGCCAAAAAAGCCGAAGATCCGGAGTTTGCCAAAAATGCCAGAGCCCAACTATTCTTCATTTATGAGCGGTCTCCATACTATGAGCCTACGCATAATTTATATCCGGTGGCCAGGATTCTCAAGCAATGAATCTTTACTTAAAAACTAAAGATGCGGGAGGTAAGAATGTAGACGTGCTCTTACCAAATTTTTGAACACAATCATCACCTTCAACACTTCTTTGCGAGTAAAATGCACGATCTTGGTATTTATCCGCCTTTCGGACGACCGTCTACGACCCCGAGCCCTCGGGGGTAGACGGTAACCGATTCGCACAATTTCTTGAATCATATCCTTAGTATTAACTGATCTTCAACCAGTAGTAACCGTGAGAAGCTAAGGTTAATAAGTATGGTTGCTCGGTAATACCCGGAAATGGTTGGTCCCCAAACAGCTCCCGAGTACCTTTACCCGCGTAGCGGCTCAAGTCTAGTTCGACTGCTTCCGGATCCGAGGATAAGTTGATCACCACCAAAATGGTTTCCTCTTGGTCTTCTCTCAAATAGGCCAGAATACGCTCATTTTTAGGCTCCAGAATCTCCATGGTACCCCGCGCCAACGGCGTATGTTGTTTGTAGATCCGAATAATTTTCCGCATCCATTTTAGCAGCGAGTGTTGCTTACTTTCTTGCACCTCGACGTTGATCGCCCGGTAGTTGTATTCTGGATCAATAATGACTGGCAAGTATAATTGCTGCGGATTTGCTTCGGAGAAGCCCGCATTAACATTGGCATTCCATTGCATCGGCGTACGTACACCGTCCCGGTCATTGAGGTAGCAGTTATCTCCCATCCCAATTTCATCGCCATAGTATAACACAGGTGTACCCGGCATCGAGAATAACATGACGTTCATTAACTGAATCTTACGGCGGCTACCATCCATCAAACGGGCAAGCCGAAGACGGATACCCAAATTGATCCGAGCCTGATGATTGGCCGCATAAGCATCCCGCATGAACTCCCGATCCTCATCGGTTACCATTTCCAGTGTAAGCTCATCGTGGTTTCGTAAGAAAGTAGCCCATTGCGTAGTCTCTGGAATTTCAGGCGTAGCGCGTAGAATTTCTACGATATCATGCCGAGTTTGCCGTTGGAGGGACATATACAAACGAGGCATCAGCGGGAAGTGGAAATTCATGTGGCACTCATCTCCATCGCCTAAATAGGCCGCAGAATCGGCCGGCCACATATTCGCTTCGGCTAAAAACATATTGCGACCACCGTATTTTTCGTCCAGGTGCGCCCGCATTTTTTTTAAGAAAGCGTGCGTTTCATCCAGGTTTTCACAGGAAGTACCTTCGCGTTCGAACAAGTAAGGAATAGCATCCAGGCGGAAGCCATCCACCCCAAACGAGGCCCAATAATCTAAGACCTTGATCACTTCATCCTGCACTTCCGGGTTGTCAAAGTTTAGGTCGGGCTGGTGAGAATAGAAACGGTGCCAGAAGTACTGTTCCACATCGGGATCCCAGGTCCAATTGGATTCTTCAAAGTCCTGGAAAATAATCCGCACACCATTGTACTTATCAGCATTATCACTCCACACATAGAAATTACGATGTGAAGAACCCGCAGGTGCTTCCTTAGCGCGCTTAAACCAAGGATGCTGATCCGAGGTATGATTAATCACCAATTCGATGATGACCTTCATGCCCCGGATGTGGGCCTCTTCCACAAAGGTCTTGAAGTCGTCTAAGGAACCATAGATCGGATTTACACTATAGTATTCAGCGATGTCATAGCCATCATCCTTGAGGGGAGAAGGGAAAAAAGGTAAAATCCATACCGCGGTGACGCCTAGTTTTTGTAAGTAATCGAGCTTTTCGGTAGCTCCACGAAAATCGCCAATACCATCTCCATTTGAATCATAAAAAGATTTGACGGGGAGCTCGTAGATTACGGCGTCCTTGTACCACTGATCGGGTCCGGAAGACTGCATAAAGGTTGGTTTTTAGTTGAGTGATCAAAGTTAATGGAATTTGAAATTGCCCTTCTTTTTTCATTGTGAAAATTTATGCCCAGAAGCAAAAAGAAAAGAAAGCTGTAATTTGTTGCTAACTGCCAACTAGTCAGATAGTTCAATACAATCCTGCCAAAAATTCCGTCCTGGAGCCTTGGTACTAAATTTGCACTTTTATTTCTCAGAAATGCGTTCACTGGTCTAGGATTATCAGCTCCTCAACGAACTTAGTACTTTGTAACCTAAGTAAATGAATATTTTGGCCGAGGAGATTTTTGTTCAGATCAAGGCGCGGCGGAGCATCGTAGCCATAGCTACG
>JBCDIO010000220.1:0-6220 GCA_038748815.1 Bacteroidota bacterium | reverse complement strand
TGGAATTCAAAGATGGAATAGTATAGATCAAGGAGCCTTGCTTAAATACCATGGAATTGTCTACGTAGAAACCTTGGATGTAGAGGACAACTTATTCTCCATATTCGCTCAAGCAGGCTATCACATTAAAGGTTCTGCACTACGAAATACCCGTTTCACCTTAAATAATGGAAATATCTTTAACCTACCTGCCCAAGAATTTCAGTTCAGGAATATCTCTCTCACGATTGGTGGTAAAAAGAAATTTGCGGTTGGCAGTAATCAAGATAATAGAGCCTATTACCTGCTCGGTATTCGGGGCGATTACACAATCAGTACCAATCTTAGTGAATACGAAGAGGCAAATACTTTATTCACCAATTTCTTTCCTTCTGATGCTTGGGTTAATCGTTGGAACTACGGTGCAACCGTAGGAGGTGGTTTTGAGTTCCCCTTCTCGGATTTGGTAGGTGGAATCGTCGAGTTTACAGTCAATCCAGATCTTTCTCGGCAATACTGGCAACCTGCTTTAGAAAACGTTCCAGACCCTAATAATCCAGGTAACAATCGAATGATTGGTGAGCGACAAATCTATAATATCACCTTAGAAATTAGTTTGGGAATTCGACTACTGCGAGTCGTAGAATACATCGACTAATAAACGCTACAGTCGGATCTTTTTCATCCGATCCATATCGCGGCGCTGATCCTTTTCCTTGATGGTGTTTCGCTTATCGAAGGAACGTTTACCTTGCGCTAAGGCGATTTCTAGCTTAGCAAAGCCCCGCTCGGAGAGGTATAGTCGCAAAGGAACAATCGTAAATCCTTTCTCTCGGATCTTACGGTCTAATTTTTTGAGTTCTCTTCGTCTGAGTAGAAGCTTACGGTCTCGCCGTGGTTCGTGGTTAAAGTAGGTGCCGTAATCATATTCTTTGATGTACAGACTCTTAACGAACAGTTCTCCCTTGTGGAAAAAGCAATACGAGTCCGTTAGGTTAACATGCCCACTCCGAATTGCTTTGATTTCCGTACCCCCTAGCATAATTCCGGCCTCGAAGGTATCCGTAAGGTTGTATAAAAAGGAAGCCTTTTTATTCACGAACTCAATCTTCTTTACCTTCTTATTTTTCTTATTTGATGTTGCCATATTAATTCGAGCAGTCTATATCTGTATAGGCTGCTTATCCAAAACCAACCTTTAGACGTACAAGTTCACCAGGGAACCGAATCCTGACCAAAATAAATCTATTTTTTCCGAAGGCGAACGGCTGTACCATAGGCCAAAATTTCCGAACAGCCTTGCATTACAGTAGCCGTAGCAAACCGAACGTTGATGATGGCATCGGCTTGCAAGCCTTCGGCATCCGCAATCATCCGATCAATGGCTTGCTCGCGAGCATCAGCCATTAGACGAGTATACTCCGATATTTCGCCCCCCACAATATTCTTTAATCCCGCAAAAATATCGCGCCCTAAATGCCGCGCGCGTACCGTACTCCCCCGAGCAATATCAATCACTTCGATAATTTCGTATCCGGGCAAGGTCTCTGTACTGGTCATTTTCATAATATTCGCATTTAGGGCTTATTTACGTTTTCATGATGAAGCAAGCATTCCCAGAGGTACCGCCTTCCGAGTACTTGGGCTTAACGGCCTTCCACATATTATTTACTTACCGGCTGCTTGATGATTATTTCAAATAAGCTCTGCGTTCTATGGGCGACTTTCGCCTACGGGAGACTCATCGTTCATTAGACGGTCTTGTAGGAAGTTGGTCATTTTGGTATATAGATGCAGTCGAGTATTCCCCCCGTAAATTCCGTGGGTCCGGTTTGGGTAGAAATAAGTATCAAACTGCTTATTCGCTTTAAACAGAGCATTAGCCATTTCGGCCGTATGCTGGAAGTGCACATTATCATCTCCCATACCGTGTACCAATAGATAATTTCCTTTTAAACGGTCGGCAAAATAAACCGGTGAATTATCAGCGTACCCTTCCTCGTTTTCTTTTTCGGTGCGCATATAGCGCTCTGTGTAAATGGTATCATACCACTTCCAACTAGTGACCGGAGCTACCGCAATTGCTGCTTTAAAAACGTCATTTCCCTTCAATAGACAAGAGGTGGACATATACCCACCGTAACTCCATCCAAAGATACCAATCCGATTAGCGTCGGTATAGGCAAGACCACCAAGGTATTTAGCGGCTTCTATCTGATCAATCGTTTCGTATTTACCGAGCTGTAGGTAAGTCATCTTCTTAAATTCCTCCCCACGACCACCGGTACCTCGATTATCCACACAGGCAATGATATAGCCTTGCTGAGCCAACATCTGGAACCACCAATAATTCTGTCCGCGCCAGGAGTCCATTACCTGTTGGCTACCTGGTCCGCCGTATAGATACATAAAGACAGGGTATTCTTTATTCGGGTCAAAATTTGGTGGTTTTATCATGTATCCATTGAGTTCAACGTCTTCGCTTGTTGTAAACTCAAAGAATTCCACTGGCTGCACCCCATACTCTTTCTGTAGCTGCCGAAGATCTTTGTTGTCTTCGATGACCCGCACTGCCTTGCCTTTACGATCCATGACCGTATAGGTCGGAGGCGTATTTATGGTAGAATGAATGTTCACGTAATAATCGAACGTGCTACTAAACTGAACGCGGTTCCATCCTTTCTCCGGCGTAAGCTTTCGTACATTCTTACCTTCCAAATCAGCCATGTAGATGTAGCGTTCCAACGGAGACTCTTCGGTTGATTGATAATACACTTTGCCTTTGGCTTCATCGATACCGTAGAAAGAAGTCACTTCCCAATCTCCTTTGGTGATTTGTTTGACGAGATTACCGTCCAAATCATATTGGTAGATATGGTTGTATCCATCCTGCTCACTCGTCCAAATAAAGTGTTCTCGGTCTTTCAGGAAGGTCAAGTTATCATGAATGTCGATATAGTAATTGTTCTTCTCCGTTAGCAGGACACTACCTTTTCCCGAATTTGCGTCGATTTTCACCAAGTTCAACTCACTTTGGTGACGGTTCATAGCAAAAACGATCAATTCATTGGGGTTCAGTGTCCACTTGATTCGAGGGATATATTCTGGTTCGAAATCCAAACGTACGGACGTCTTTTTCTCCCCATTTAACTCGTACAAGAAAACAGCAACCTCCGAATTTTTTTCACCCACTTTAGGGTACTTAAAGGTTACGTATTCCGGATAAAGCTCCCCCCAGTAATTGGTCATTGTAAATTCCTTTACCTCCGATTCGTCAAAGCGATAATAGGCTAAACGCTTCCCGTCCGGGGACCAAGCAAAGGCCTTTACAAAACCAAATTCTTCTTCGTACACCCAATCCGTGACTCCGTTAATGATAGAATTAAGAGCACCATCTTTGGTTACCATCCAAGTTTCTCCGGTGGCAAGCACCGTATAGTAGAGGTTGTTTTTATGGACAAAGGCCACTTTAGAACCATCGGGGCTGAAGGTGGCTTCTTGTACTTTACCCTCTGGGAAAACGTCCATCAGCTTTTCACCATCCCATACGTAGAACTTCGCCCGGAAGGAATACCGATAAACGGACTCTGCATCGGAGTACAATAACATCTTAGCTTCACCGGGTGAAAATTCGTAACCCCGAATACGACCACTAAAGCCAGCTTGCCCCTTGATTTCTTCCGCCGAAAAGAGCTCTTGAGTTACCTCACCGGTTCGAAGATCATATTGCATGATCTTTTGGTTTTCCAAGCGGGTGTAATGCACACCATCCTTCTGAAAATTGAATCCAGGAACCGAATTAGCAAAGAAGGTATACTCTTGCCAAATATCTTCAAGGGTGATTGGATTTTGGGCAGTAAGGATGGCACTGATGAAAACGAGTACGGAGACCAGCAAATTTCGGATCATGGTTAGAACAGTTTGTCGATTAGCACAATGAATACGTACTATAAAAATGCGAAACCGGGTCCAAAGGACCCGGTCTAATATTGCTTATAATTTTTAGGCAACAGAAGTAACTTCTGAGGAGCTTTTTAAAACCAGTTTCTGCCGTTCTGGCCCTGTAGAAACCATCGTAATGGGCGTGTTCAGAATTTCCTCGATCTTTTCAATATAAGCTTGTGCATTGGCTGGAAATTCTTCGTACGTCTTAACCGCATCTAAAGAACGCTGCCAACCAACCAGTCCTTCGAGTACCGGTTTAACTTCGTAGTCACAAAGATCGTAAGGTAGTTCCTCGGTTTGTTGCCCATCGTAATCGTAGGCTTTGGCAACCTGGATTTCCTCGAAGTTATTCAATACGTCAATTTTGGTCATTACTAACTGGGTCACACCGTTTAACATAATGGTGTATTTTAGCTGAGGAAGATCAATCCAGCCGCAGCGGCGAGGACGCCCCGTGGTTGCGCCAAATTCGGCACCCTCTTTACGCAAATACTCGCCAGTATCATCCAATAGCTCGGTCGGAAACGGTCCAGAACCAACTCGGGTACAGTAAGCTTTGGTAATACCGATCACTTCTTTGATATCTTGTGGAGCAACGCCAAGCCCATTACAGACTCCGGCGGTTATCGTATTGGAGGAGGTTACGAACGGGTAGGTCCCAAAATCGATATCGAGCATCGAACCTTGGGCTCCTTCGGCCAGAATGCGTTTGCCCGACCGAAGGGCTTCATTGATATAATATTCTCCATTCACCATTTCTAAACTCCGGATCGTTTCCAAGCTAGCAAACCATTTGGCTTCTTCCGCTTCTAGATCAAAGTCAATGGCTGGATACATTTTCAATAAGCCCAAATGCTTATTCTTCAAGTTATTGTACCGCTCTTCGAAATTAGGGCGTACAATATCTCCAACCCGTAGGCCATTACGCCCTGTTTTATCCATATAGGTAGGGCCAATTCCCTTGAGGGTAGAACCAATCTTTTCTTTTCCCTTTGAAGCCTCCGAAGCGGCATCTAGCAACCGGTGAGTAGGCGTAATTAGATGCGCTTTTTTAGCAACCAGTAGGCGGCCGGTATAATTTACATTCGCATCGCGCAGATTATTTATTTCCCGCTCTAAGGTAATGGGGTCGATAACGACTCCATTACCGATAAGATTAAGCAGATTCTCCCGAAATATACCTGAAGGAACGGTATGTAAAACGAACTTTTTTCCATCAAATTTGAGGGTATGCCCAGCGTTGGGACCTCCCTGAAACCGGGCTACCAAATCATAGTCTTTGGCCAAATAGTCAACGATCTTTCCTTTTCCTTCGTCTCCCCACTGTAAGCCCAGAATAACATCTACTGCCATTAATCCATGTTTTTAAAAGGGTCCTGCGGCAATCTCTATTCATCCTCAAAAACTTCCCACTGCCAACAAAAAATACAAGGCCGAACAACGTTCGACCCAGAAGGAGCCCTTAAGGCTCCTAAACAAAACTTTAAAATTACACAAAAAACGAGTACCCAGAAAGGCTCGGGTTCATTGTTACATCGGAATCGTTAATAATTTTGAATGTAGGGAACCAAAATAGGAAGCTAATCAGGGTCAATGAGCTAAAGGATTAGCTCTTTGCCGAGAACTTTGGGGATCGTCTCTGTGCAATCAGGAAGGATCTACCTGGACAGAATCCGGTTCTAGTGTAGTAGGTTCGGTACCGGCGCAATTATCTGAACACCGCCCATAAAGATTGAGAGAATGGTGCGTGATTTCAAAATTGAGCAGCTCTCCCATCATATCCTTGATCTGTTGGATCCGGGGGTCACAAAATTCGAGCACTTTACCACAGTTTACACAGATTAAATGGTCATGTTGCTTAAAGCCAAATGATTTTTCGTATTGGGCTAAGTTTTTACCAAACTGGTGCTTTTTCACCAGATCACAAGTCACCAGCAACTCCAAGGTATTGTAGACCGTTGCTCTACTTACCCGGTAGTTTTGGTTTTTCATATGGATATACAAAGCTTCCGCGTCAAAGTGATCGCTTCGGCGGTAAATCTCCTCCAGAATAGCAAATCGTTCCGGAGTTTTCCGAAATTTATTTTGCTCCAGGTGGGCCGCAAAGATATTCTTGACCTCTTTAATAGTTTCTTCCTCTTTTCTCATGTTCATACCGATCGAATCCTTTTGGGCCTTCCCCAGTAAGCCGAAGCCTGGCGAAGGAGTTCCTATTCCTATACTCTCTTAAAAATAATAAAAAGCAGAAAGAAATCTGATAATAATCAGATTGGGATTATCTCTATGATCTTTTAAT
>JBCDIO010000219.1:0-6240 GCA_038748815.1 Bacteroidota bacterium | reverse complement strand
GTGTCGGCGACCTTTAACTCCGCCTCTACCCTAGTAACCATGGATTTTGTGAGTCAGCTCCGTCCGGATCTAAGTAGTAAACAGCTCGTGCGGGTAGGCCAGATTGTAACCTTAGTACTAGTGGTCTTAGCCTCCTTATGGGCACCACAAATTGAGCGATTTGGTTCTCTCTGGGAGTACTTACAGATTGTATTGGCCTTCATTGCTCCGCCGGTGGCGGCTACCTTTATTCTGGGTTTATTTTGGAAACGAGCCAATAGCACGGGAGCTTTTGTTGGACTGATTGCCGGATTTGCCTTGGCTATTTTGATGTTGGTTTCCAACGGAGCAGCCGAACGAGAAGGCTCTAGCGATCTCTTCTTATTCCTGGATAGCATTCACTTCTTACATATGGCCTTCTACCTGTTCGTCTTGTCGATGATTATTAATGTGATCGTGAGTTTGAGTACGGAAATGCCTGACCCGGAGAAAGTGGCGGAATACACTTGGAAGCGCCGCATGTACGACGAAGAAACCGAAGAATTGAAAGCGATACCTTGGTATCTGAATTATCGATATTTAGCGATTATCCTGTTGTTTATCACAGGAATCATCGTGGGTTACTTCTGGTAACCATCCTTATAGAACAAACAAAACGAATAATTGGAGCCCGGATGCAGTGCATCTGGGCTTTCTTTTTTATTTTCCGGCCTACTTGAGTAGCAAACCATATGATCCAAGCACGGAAAATTCATAAGCTGTACGGCGATCTACACGTCCTCAAAGGAGTGGATGTAGAGATAGGGAGAGGGGAAGTCGTCTCCATCGTTGGTAAATCGGGGGCCGGTAAGAGTACCCTTTTACACATCCTGGGTACCCTGGATCGAGCGGACGAAGGACAACTTATTATCAACGACTTGGACATCGCCCAACTCAATACCAAAAAACTCGCGGCCTTCCGCAATGAAAACATTGGGTTCGTCTTCCAATTTCACCATTTGTTGCCCGAGTTTACGGCCCTCGAGAACGTCTGTATTCCGGCTTATATCAGTGGAAAAAGCGAAAGCGAAGCCCAAAAGCGAGGCAAAGAACTGCTTGACTACCTGGGCTTATCCGATCGGCTGACGCACAAACCCACCCAATTATCAGGCGGGGAGCAACAGCGGGTGGCTATGGCGCGCTCTTTGATGAACCAACCCGCCATTGTGTTTGCAGATGAACCTTCGGGCAACCTGGACTCCGTTTCTTCCCAGGAACTCCATCAGCTGCTTTTCCGCCTGCGCGATGATTTCCAGCAGACCTTTGTCATCGTCACCCATAATAAAGACCTCGCAGCCATGAGCGATCGAACGCTGACCATGTCCGATGGGAAGCTCAACTTGCAAGCTTAATTGAACAAAAGATGGAACCTAAAGATCCCGTTCAACCCGATCCGGAACAGAATCCGGAGGAACGCATGCGGCGCTCCTTCTTCACGTTCTTGGCCAACTTCTGGGAATTTTTCCAGGATTTGACGGACCTGCGCACGGGCATGGACCAACAGGGTACCATCATCAATATTCGGAACAATAAGAAAATGAACGGAGCCAATGCTTGGCTCCTGATGTGTTCAATCATGGTGGCCTCCCTGGGCCTCGATCTCAACTCCCCCGCCGTTATCATCGGGGCCATGTTAATCTCCCCCTTGATGTCACCGATTCTCGGGGTGGGCCTATCGGTAGGAATCAACGACCGCGATATGTTGAATGTATCGCTCAAAAGTTTTGGGGTCTCTATCGCCATTGCTTTGGTCACCAGCTTCCTCTACTTTAAACTCACCCCTCTAGGTACCTTAACCCCGGAGATTGAAGCCAGAACGGCACCCACCTTCCTGGATGTTTTAGTCGCTTTCTTTGGTGGGATTGCCGGAATTATCTCCGGTAGCCGGAAGGATAAATCCAACGCTATTCCAGGCGTAGCGATCGCTACTGCCTTGATGCCACCACTCTGCGTTACCGGATTTGGTTTGGCCAACGGAGAATGGGAGATTATGCTAAACTCCTTCTATCTCTTCTTCCTCAACGCCGTCTTCGTAGCGCTGGCGACCTATTTAATCGTGCGATTCCTGGATTTTCCGCTGTACCAATACGTGGATGCCAAGGAGAAAATGCGAACGCAAATGCTCGTATTGCTCGTTTCCAGTCTCTTGATCATTCCTTCCATTTTCATTCTGAGTGGTGTGTTGCGAGAATATGGCCAACGCAATAAGATCGAAGACTATTTCGAAGGACACTTCGACAATGCCATGTGGGAGATTGAATCCAGCCGGGAGCGTGACTCTCTAGAAGTAAAACTTTTTCTTTTTGGTGATCAAAATGCCGATTCTACGGCACTGTACCGTCAACAATTCGATGCTTTGCAAGTAGCTGCCAACCTTTCCATCATTCAGACCAATATGGGGCAATCGGAGCTAGAAGCAATGCAAGAAAATATGCGAAGTGAACTGCTCTCTATGATTGAAGCTGATCAATCCATTGAAGACGAAAAGAAACAGACAATCTCGCGCTTACAATTCACCCTGGATAGCTTGCGCAATGACCGAAATATTTTTAAAGGCATCGCCCGAGAAGCCAAAATCCTCTTCCCCGACCTGGAGTCCGTATCCTATGCCAAAATGGACCACGCGCAGGATACACTCCTACAGACCTACCCCACTCTTCTCTTGGAATGGCCGAGTAATAAAAGCCGCCGTAGTCGCCAACGCGATGAGCGCAAACTACAGGAGTATGTAAAAATTCGGGCCAACTTGGATACCTTAATATTAGTTAATCGTTAATTTGTCTCGTACTAGCACTTGGAATGGATAGAGCCCGTAAATTCTTTGTTATATTGGCATCATAAAATTAGCTGCTAGAACCCTATCCAGAAATACTATCCATTAGCATTCATGCTTCGCCTTAGCCAATACCTCCTATTCCCCTGTTTTCTGATCCTCCCATTTACTGCTTTTACCCAGGCTTTCGTCTGGGCCGATTCGATTGCCCCTTCCGACGGATTTATAAATTATCTTTTTGGTTACGAACTAGATCTTTCCAAAGAATGGCTAGCCGTTGGTATGCCCCGAGATAATGACCCCGTTTATGGGAGCGGGTCCGTATATCTTTATCAGCTAGATGGTGGGCAATGGAATTTTTTCCAGAAGATTGCGAAGCCAGACCCAGAACCCCTTGATCGATTCGGTAGTTCTGTAGCAATCTATGGTGATTATGTCCTAGTTGGTGCACAAAAAGACGATATAGATGGAAAACAAGATCAAGGAGCTGTTCACCTCTACCAACTGCTTCCCGACTCAGCTGGAAACGAAAAAAAATTCCAATTAATCCAGAGTTTCACAGCATTCGACGGTGATGCTAAGGATCGGTTTGGCCGACGGGTTGATCTTTCCGCAGATTTTATTTTCGTAGGGGCACGGGGTGATGACGACAACGGTCAGCAATCCGGCTCTGTCTATGTTTATAAAAAGGAAAAAAGTGAAGAATCTCCTTTTGTATTCTGGCAGAAAATAGTTCCAGACGACGGAGATAGTTTTGATCGGTTTGGAGATTTTCTGCGGGTATTTAAAAATAATCTGATAGTAGGTGCCTCCGGGGATGACGATGCTGTAGAAGAAGATAGTGTAATTATCAATTGTGGATCTTCTTACGTATACCAAATTAGTCCAGGAGATAGTAGCGTATGGACACTACAAAAAAAGATTCTTCCTCAAACTACTAGCCCGGCCGAAGAAGAGTTTGGCCATGGGGTTGATATTTTCGGCCGTTACGCCATCGCAGGGGCTATGACCGATAGTATTGGCGTTGATTCAAGTGGATCAGCTTATATTTTCAATTACAAACTGGGGGGTACCGGTAACTGGGGACAAGCGCAGAAACTAGTTCCCCAAGAACCTATTCCGGGCAGCTTATTTGGTTTCAACGTCGCAATGGGTAAACGCTTGGCAGTAGTGGGCAGCCGGGCTATACCCGAAAAAAATATCCCCGGCTACGCTTACATCTACCAACTATTCCCCGCAGAAAACGAAATGGGTGAGGTATGGGTGCCCATCCAGCAAATAGCTATGCCGGGGGCTGCCTTTCAAGGAAAATATGGTAATTCTATCGCGATTTATAACCGGTGGCTGGCTTTAGGTCAACGGGCAGATACCATAAATGATCAAATTTGGCACGGATCGGTACAGATGTATTACTTGGATTTACAGGCAAATGCATCTTTCAGTCCAATCCCACAGGTAGCTATCGATACTCCATTGTATACTGCCTTACAAATAAGTCCCAACCCGTTTAACGGATCAGGACTTATTGAACTGGCCACTAGTCTAGACCAAGTTAACTGGAAGCGAGCAAGTCTGCAAGTAGTCGATTTGAACGGAAAAATCTGGTGGCAGAAGGATTTATCAGAATACATTCCTTCATTGGAGGTTCAGTTGGACTTTTTACCTCCGGGTTCCTACGTTCTAGTACAAAGTACCGAAGCTTCACTACACACGCATCTATTTATTCGCCGATAGTATATCGCTTACACCCATTTAGCGGTGTTAATCATCGCCTTAGGATAATCCGCTCCGAGCTTCAAATGGTATATATTCTGCTCCTTAAAGGACAGGGTATCCGGGCGGTGAATCTTTTCTTGCGGTAAATCGGACAGTTCTGGCAACCAATGTTTCACGTACTCCCCCTTGGGATCGTAGCGCTTAGCTTGGGTCAGAATATTAAAGTAGCGATTTTCTCTCGGATCACTACCCACTCCCGCTACATAGTTCCAGTTTCCCCAGTTGCTACAAGGATCGTAGTCAATAAGCAGGGATTCAAAATACTCGGCCCCCATTTGCCAGTTGACTCGTAGGTCTTTTACCAAGAAACTCGCCACATTCTGACGACCACGATTCGACATAAAGCCGGTCAGCTCAATTTCGCGCATGTTGGCGTCGATGAAAGGAACACCGGTCCGTCCTTCGATCCAGAGTTCAAGCAAACGCTGATCTTCTCGCCAACGGGGATCTACTTCCCGCCGGGTTCCTCCTTTCAAGAATATCCGGTTTCCATACTTTTTACCCATGAGGCGGAAGAAATCTCGCCAGAGCAACTCGAAGAAAATCCAGTAGGTTGATTTATTTTTAACACGCTCTTGCTCGTATTTTTTCAATTCCCAATAGATCATCTTGGGAGAAAGACAGCCTTGGGCTAGATACGGAGAGAACTTCGTTGAATAATCTGCTCCGATCAAGCCATTACGAGTCTCTTTGTAGGTGGCCGCGTGATCGGTGTCCCATAAATAATGACGTAAGCGACGGATCCCTTCACGCTCCCCTCCTTGAAAAGGGAGTACTCCCCGCGGGTCGTGATCAAAAGACTCATGCCCAAAATCTTCCAGGGTTGGGACGTTGCCAGCATCTAACGCCACCGTTAGCGGTGGAAACTTCTTGTCTGGTGCCGGAAGGGGTTCCCGAACTTTGACAAAACGCTCTACCTCTTTCCGAAACTGGGTGAAAATATCTGGTGTTTGCGTAACGGGGAATGGCAAATCTGCGGTATAATATAGCATCTTGCCCCGGGAATAGCGGATTTCTTGCCCGATAGACCACAGGTTCTGCTCCAAGGCATCCTGCACGTCCATTTCTTCTTGGGTCCGTTCCCGATTACAGAAAACCCAGCTAGTTCGGCACTGACGAGCCAACTCAAAAATTACCTCTTCTGGCTTACCAATGCGGATGATCAGTTCGGAACCGAGCTTTTTTAGAGAGGCCCGCAGATCGGCAACACTTTCTAAGATGAAGCGAGCCCGGTACCGCCCGGTCTTAGGAAAGCCGTATTTGTCCGTGGTGCCTTGAAACACACGAGGATCAAAAACGAATACTGGAATGACTTCTTGAGAATGGGATAACGCGTTGGTTAAAGCCTCATTATCGTGTAGTCGTAGATCTTGTCGGAACCAAACGATAGAACGATGACGATGCATGCAATTACTGATTTATTTCACCCTACACAAAATTACTTTCAATACTTATTGAAAATACTATACCTTAAACAATTATTCCAAATTAAGGTTGCAATTTTTTAAACATAAAGAGTTGCTTGGAACTCTAAGTAAGGCCCTAGGGTTATAATTGGACCCGAAACCGTTTGTTTCTAGCAAGTAAAATGTAAGAGAAGTGTAATAATGAGTAATTGGAAGCATTTATCGAAGGAAATCCGCTACCGGTTTAGCCGGAGTAGCGGTGCGGGC
>JBCDIO010000218.1:0-6246 GCA_038748815.1 Bacteroidota bacterium | reverse complement strand
TAAGCTGCCGACCAAAGTATAGCGTTGTTCCGAAACCCATAAAGGCGTCTTCGCTGGGTAGTTGGCCGTAAAGGTCAAAGAACTCCCGACGAAATTGCTGGATATCCTGATTGTATTCGTCAATGTAGGTGGCAGAGCTAATATGCACGTTCAAATCTTCGTATAAATCGTAGTCAATATTCTCGTATTGCTTCCAGATTGGCATCCCGTAGATCACTACATCTTCGGTGAAATCAATCATACCCGTACGAACTTTCCGGAGGAAGGAATAGATAAAGTTGGGATCATTGTACGAAGGGACGATAAACACGGTGGGCCCCTCGGCATTGAGGTAGGGCAGAATGTCAAGGTCAATTAACTCCGGGCTTTCGTCCCGAATAATCAATTCCTGGAAGGCCAACGTATCCAAACCTTGGCTCAGACGAATTCGTTCTTGCTGAAATAATTGGAAACGCTCAATTTCATCTACCCGGTTTCTGGCTACCAGAATGACTTGTTCTGGGCGATAATTTTGCATGACGTGCTGTGTGATCGACTCACAGTGGGCGTTCAGCGAAGGATTCAATTGCAGATAATAGGGGTTCTCTTTGGTAACGAAAGGATTCGCGCTGTAGGGAGAAACCATGAAAATCTGTTCTCGCTTGGCAAAGTCTGCCAATAATCGGGCATTAGAACTGCGATAAGGACCAATGATCAAATCGGCCTGTTGAAGATCACCATTGGTGTTGATCAGGTTCTGCACTTGCTGCTCAGAACCCCGAGAGTCCACCACATTGAAATTGATTCTGGCCCCTTCGTTTTCCAACTTTTCCATGGCCATTTTAGCCCCCGCGTAAAATTGCAAGGCCCAACTCGAATTGGTGGGCACATTCGCATTTAGAGAGTTATATTGGTTGGCGAAGAAGGGCAAGACCATGCTGACATTATACCCGTCTCGCGGCCCAGTTACCTGGTCTCCAGGATCACCACCGGGAAAAACGACATCCGATATTGTAGTAGCCTCCGATTGGATCGGTGGAAACTTTTCCGGACTATTCAAGGTCCATTGAATGGTGTCAACGTCTTCTACTAACACGTAGATCTGTTGGGTTTCTCCGGTAACCGGATCCGTTGTTACTGGACCCTGAATTTCGCCCAAACCAGTCTTATCTTCTTTGTAGACTTTATCGTTGTCGGGTAGTTTTTTGAACAACTCACAGCTTGTTAAGGAGAACCCCAAGCAAAAGATAGAAACGAATAGTAACCACTTATTCCCACTCAATCGTGGCGGGGGGTTTAGTACTAATATCATAGACAACGCGATTAATTCCTTTAACTTGGTTAATAATTTGACTGGAAACCTCCGCCAAAAAATCGTGCGGTAGTCGACTCCACTCGGCAGTCATTCCATCCATGGAATTTACCGCCCGCAAAACCGCAGTGCGCTCGTAGGTACGTTCATCGCCCATCACACCTACGGACTGCACCGGCAGGAGAATGGTCGCTGCCTGCCAAACCTGATCGTATAAATCATGATCCCGCAAGGCTTGAATGTAGATCGCATCTGCGTCCTGTAAAATAGCAACTTTTTCCGGAGTTATATCTCCAAGGATGCGAATGGCTAAGCCCGGACCCGGAAATGGGTGCCGTCCAAGGATGCTCGGATCAATGTTTAAGGCTTTTCCAACCCGCCGTACTTCATCCTTAAATAGCATGCGCAACGGCTCTACGATCTTAAGATCCAGCTTCTCGGGGAGGCCTCCCACATTGTGGTGCGATTTAATAGTGACTGAAGGTCCGTGGACGGATACGGACTCAATAACATCCGGGTAGATGGTTCCTTGGCCCAGCCATTGCACACCCTCCATTTTCTTAGCTTCTCGCTCGAATACTTCAATGAATACCCGGCCGATAGCTTTACGTTTGGTCTCGGGATCAGAAACACCGGCTAGTGCTTCGTAAAACTCTTTTTTGGCATCAACCCCAACTACGTTGAGTCCCATGCCTTCGTATTGTTCTAGTACTTGCTCAAACTCATCTTTACGCAACAGCCCATTATCTAAAAAGAAACATACCAGTCGATCCCCGATGGCCCGTTGCAAAAGTACGGCTGCTACCGAAGAATCAACTCCACCCGAAAGTCCTAGTAGCACGCCCTCCTCACCGATCTTGGCTCGCAATTGGGCGACTGTTTCTTCCACAAAGGACATGGGTGTCCAGTCTCCTTTACAGCCACATGTACCAAGAATGAAATTGCTTAGCAACTGGGCACCGTCTAGGCTATGGGTTACTTCTGGATGAAACTGTAGGCAGTAAACGGGTTGTTTAAAAGCCCCTTCTTTGGCCCGGAAAGCCGCTACGTCAATGCTATCCGTACCCGCCAGCAATTCGAATTGCTCCGGAATACGCGCAATGGTATCACCGTGCGACATCCATACCTGAGACCCTTTGGGTACACCGGCCAGAATGGCATCTTCTTGAAAGACCCGGCTTAGGTGAGCCTTACCGTATTCACGTTTTGCGGAACGCTCTACCTGACCACCAAAATGGTCGGCAATCATTTGCGCGCCATAGCATACACCCAAAACGGGTACCTTACCTACAATGGCATCGAGGTCCATACGTAGGGCCTTTTCGTCGGCCACGGAGAAAGGGCTTCCCGAAAGAATGACCCCCTTCACCTGGTCATCTAGGTTTAGTTTAGTGTTATAGGGCAGAATTTCACAGAATACATGGAGTTCTCTTACCCGACGGGCAATGAGCTGGGTATATTGGGATCCAAAATCGAGGATAATAATGCGTTCATTCATGGGGCAAAGATAAAATTATTGTTGGATTGCCAATTGCCTGAAGAACCAATAGACCTATGGATATTTTGTACCTTGCTTTTCTTAAATGAAGAACCTCTCACGGATGAACCAACGCCTATCTACCTTCTTACTTCCCAAACAACAATCGGGCCTGTATTACGGAGCTTTGATCGGTGCGGGGCTTGGCCTTTTTATCCTTTTATTGTCGGTCCAAACCTACCTGAATTTTAATCAGTTATTAAGAGGGGGGACTGACGGCTCCGAAGTCGCTTACGTGCAAATTAATAAACCCGTTAATTTTTTAAGCACGCTAGGTAGTAAGGCAACTTTTACGGATGCTGAGTTATCTGAATTGCAAGAGGTAGCAGGAGTACAATCGGTCGGTGCCTTTTCCTCTAATCAATTCAAAGTTGGAGCCAAGATCCCTGCCTTAAAATTCAGCACAGAACTATTCTTTGAAGCAGTGCCTGATGAGTTCCTAGACATCCAACCGTCCGCCTTTTTCTGGGAGTCGGGTAAAGACGAGGTGCCCATCATCCTATCGAGAGATTATCTAGCCTTATATAATTTTGGCTTTGCTCCCAGCCAGGGACTTCCTCAGTTTACGCAGGGAACAATTAAAAGAGTTAGCTTCGAATTAAGAATTCGAGGCAATGGACGTCGAGCTTCGTATAAAGGACGTATTGTTGGCTTTAGCGATCGGATCAATTCTATCTTGGTGCCCGCCGATTTTATGGCTTACGCTAATGAGATCTACGGCGAACAAGCGGTCAAGAAGCCTTCTAGGGTGATTTTGGCCGTTGACAATGTACAAGATCAGGAGCTATTGGACTTTTTGTCGAAAAAAGGCTACGAATTAAGTACCGGGCGCATTATGGGGGAGGGGCTACAAAGCCTCGTTCGGGCGCTTTTGGCGGCGGTCTTACTGATTGGAGGTTTGATTCTTCTCTTGGCTATTTTTGTGTTTATCCTCAATTTTCAATTACTGATCACGCGTTTTCAAACCACCCTACAGCGATTGCATCACCTGGGATATGCCAAGCAAGCCTTGGCCGGCGTTTGGCAGCCGATGGTTATCCGAATGGCGGTCATTCTGCCAATCGTAGCTACTGTTTTGCTGATCGCCAGTCAATGGGTAATAAGCACTTGGTTGGCTGGCCAGGGATTTAGAGTATCTAGCTACCCGAGTTTAAGTAGCTTAGTGTTGGCTGGAGTAGCCGGACTCGTTCTCTTTGTGGCCAATATGCGTGGTATTCGTAATAAGATCGATCAGTTAACCTAATAGCTACTCCCTAATAATCTGCGCATCTTCCAGAATATAGTTCAGATAGTACAGATCTGTGTCGTTCAGTCTTAGCTTACCGCGGAAAGATACCACGTCATCCTGTGATAGTCGCTTGCGAAGGGGTTTCCTCAGTTGGATATCCATAACTGATTCGGGGCCAGCATTTCCGCAAAAAAAGCAATTACTAAATGGAAAGGCGGAAAGAATAATGAGGTCTTCTGAGCCGGTCTCTTGAAACGGAATGACATATCCTTTGATCTGCACTTTCTTTCCTTCGAAGGCTTTCACTTGAGGGTGAAAGATCGGGTAGAAGATATAGTCTTGCACCTCCTCGTTATACCGCTCTTCGAAATCAATCTTCCCTAAGAGTTTCCAGCCAATCTCGTAGTGTCCGTCGATTTGTTTGACCGTATCCAGGTTGATCTGCATACTGGGGTCATTTACAAGCTGGCTATATTCCCCACTGATCTCTTCCCCGGCGGGAGTTTCCAAGACATCAGCGACTTCTGCGCTGTACTGGGGGCTTGCTTCGATTTCTTGTTGGGTGAAGGTCCAAAACCCGAAGCCTACAGCGACAAATAGTAAGAAAGTGATTAAGTAAGTCCGCATGGTATATGATATGAAAACAATAAAAAAGCGAAGTAGCCAAGCTACTTCGCTTTAAAGTACATTTTTATCGGTCGAAGTGTTTGTTCAACCTTTATTTTTTATTGACAGTGTCGACAATTTTCTTGAAGGTCTCCGGATTATTCATAGCTAGATCTGCTAGTACTTTCCGGTTCAATTGAACATCGCTTTGGCTCAACAAGTGAATGAAGCGAGAGTAGGACAAACCTTCTTGGCGAACGGCGGCATTAATCCGAGCAATCCATAGGCGACGGAATACACGCTTCTTGTTGCGGCGATCACGGTAGGCGTAGGTAAGCCCTTTTTCAACGGCGTTCTTAGCTACCGTGTAAACGTTTTTCCGAGCTCCCCAATATCCACGGGCGCTCTTCAAGATTTTTTTGCGGCGTTTTCTGGACGCTACATGATTTACTGAACGTGGCATGACATGATTTTTTAGTACGCTACAGGGGCAAAAGGTGCTCTTGAACCTGTAACCTCGTTAAAAAATAAATAATGAATTAGATTCCCAACAAGCGTTTGATACGCTTTTCGTCGGCTTTGCTTACCAAGGCAGAATCGCGCAAACGCAACTTCGCTTTCTTGCTTTTGTTGCGCATCATGTGCGAGGTGTAGGCCTGGAAGCGCTTGATTTTACCAGATCCAGTTACTTTGAATCGCTTCTTAGCACTGGAGTGGGTCTTCATCTTTGGCATCTGTAATACACTTTTATTTCCAAAAGAGCTGCAAAGATAGTTTTTTGAGACTAATAATTGCAAGTATTTTGAGTCTTTATATTGAAAAACCCGCCCCAGTTGAAGCTAGGGCGGGTTTTGTTCGATTATATCGGAAAAGCTATTTCTTTTTCTTCTTTTTGGGTGAGACCATAACAATCATTCGTCGGCCTTCCATCTTGGGTAGGTTTTCCGCAACGCCGAGCTCTTCAAGCTCTTTGATGAAGCGAAGCAAAAGCAGCTCACCACGATCTTTAAACACGATGGTACGTCCACGGAAATGCACATAGGCTTTCACTTTAGCACCTTCTTCTAAAAACTTTGTAGCGTGCCGTACTTTAAATTCGAAATCGTGGTCATCGGTATTTGGTCCGAACCGGATTTCCTTTACAACGGTTTTAGCGGTTTTCGCCTTTAGCTCTTTTTCTTTTTTCTTCTTCTCGTACAAGAACTTGTTGTAATCGATGATTCGAACGACTGGGGGAGAGGCTTTGGGAGAAATCTCCACCAAATCCAGTTCCAGCATATTCGCCCATTCTTGCACACGCCGAGTATTAAATACTCCAGACTCCACGGGGCGGCCAGCCACTTCGCTTACTTTGTCTAGATTATCTCCTACTAAACGGACTTCAGGAATTCGAATTTGTCCGTTAACTCGGAATTCAAATCGTTTTTCTTGTCTAGGCGCTTGTCTTGATCTTCTTTTGGCCAAATGATAAAGTTTTAGTTAATAATGAATACTTCAATAATATAAAGAAATCGGTTGCTACGCTCAAGGAGGGCATGAAGTTGACTTTGGGGTATCTCTTTGACGCTAGAGAACGAAGGGCGC
>JBCDIO010000217.1:0-6282 GCA_038748815.1 Bacteroidota bacterium | reverse complement strand
TCCGGACTGGTCTGAGGGTCACCTCACGCATGGGACATGTCTGGCGAGGGGTCGTCGGGACAACGGCGATGGGATTGATGTTTGCCGGGCTGGGCCTTTTGCCGCTGCCGGAAGACGCTCTAACTGAGAAGAGCAATTTACGATGATAGAAAAGTATTGGAATTTATTTGTGGAAGGGTATACTGGGTATGCTTTCTATTTATGGTATGAAATTACGCACCCTAGCTGGACCAACTATTTTTACTGGTTAATTGCCGTTTCGCTCCTCTTCTTTGTCTTGGAGGTATTTATTCCCTGGCGAAAAAAACAGGCCACCATTCGCAAAGATTTTTGGATGGATGCTTTTTATATGTTTTTCAATTTCTTCTTGTTCTCCTTGATCATATATTCTGCGGCTTCCAATGTGGTGGTCAACTTGTTTAACGACGGTATAAGAGCTATTTCGGGCGGATTCGACCTTCAAGCTAATAATCCGCTCCGCAACTTACCCATGTGGTCCATCTTATTGATTGGTTTTGTAGTGAGAGATTTCGTGCAGTGGTGGATCCACCGCTTACTACATTATTCGGATCGGTTATGGGAATTTCATAAAGTGCACCACTCTGTCGAACAAATGGGTTTTGCGGCACACTTACGCTACCATTGGATGGAAAATGTGATATACCGAACCCTTGAATATATTCCCCTAGCACTCCTGGGTATTGGGCTATACGACTTCTTTGTGATCCATATCTTCACGCTATCTTGGGGCCATTACAATCATGCGAATATCAGGGTACCCGGATGGCTAACGGGTGGAATCGTTGGTGCCATCATTGGGATCGTTTTATCTCAGGGACTTTTAGAAGTAAACTTGCTCGTTGATCCCAGTCTGGTGGTGCAACTTTTGACCGTCGCCGGTTCCATCGCCGTGGGTAGTCTAGCTTTAGGCCCCGTGATGAAATACCTATTCAACAGCCCCGAAATGCACATTTGGCATCACACTTATGATCTTCCGGAAGAGCATCGGTTTGGGGTTAACTTTGGACTTACCTTAGGACTTTGGGACTATATTTTTGGAACAGCCTACGTACCTAAAGATGGAGGAGAAAATCGACTGGGTTTTCCCGGAGTGGAGGTTTTCCCGGATCATTTTGGGGGGCAGCTAGTGCATGGGTTTGCCAAATCAACCCAGCAGCAAAAGGAATTTGACCGCATAGAATCGTGACTAAAAAATAGAAAGACAACTCCAACCAGACCGTTCAATCTACATTAACCAACAGAAAGCGAAAACCAATGGCCAGCAAACAAGATCGGCCTCCCGGCAAGCTCTTCGAGCGGGAGGCTGCCGGTGTCCCTTCTTGGTACTCCGACAAAAATGTAGATGTAGATCGACTTCTTTGGGGCAAAACGGGGAACCCTCAAACCCGCAGAGGTTTTCTAAAAAAGAGCGCCCTCGCAGCAATGAGCATAGCTCTGGGAGCACCAATCGTCTTTGCCGAACACTTCCCGACAGGTATGATTCCTATCGGTTTAGCCCCATACCTTGGTGACCCTAATCTTCCCGGCAAACATCCGGGTCTACGCTTACTCAATGATAAACCCATCAACGCAGAAACCCCTGCTCACCTTCTGGATGACGCCTTAACGCCCAACGACAAATTCTTCGTCCGTAACAATGGACTTCCCCCCTTAAAAGTAGATACCAAGACTTGGCGATTGAGCATTGAAGGAGAGGCTGTAACCAAGCCACTTACCTTGTCTTTAGAAGAACTCAAATCCAAGTTTGAACACCATACCTACGAGCTTACCTTGGAGTGCGGGGGTAATGGTCGTAAAGAATTTTACCCGCCCGCTAAGGGCAACCAATGGTCCACCGGAGCGGTAGGCTGTGCCGCTTGGACGGGGGTACGCTTGAAAGATGTCTTGGAGGCAGCGGGCATCAAAGGCAATGCCGTCTACGTCGGTTATTACGGTAAAGACACGCATATTTCGGGTGATACCAATAAGGTAGTAATTTCCCGGGGGGTTCCCGTTGCCAAGGCGATGGAAGAAGAAAGTCTCATCGCCTGGTCGATGAATGGAGAAGATATTCCCATGCTAAATGGGTATCCTCTACGCTTAGTCTTTGGTGGATATCCGGCTTCTTGCTCCGGAAAGTGGTTATCTAAAATTGTGGTGCGAGATCGAGTACACGATGGACCTAAAATGGGAGGCCAGTCCTACCGGGTGCCCTGCCAATCGGTGGCTCCCGGCACAAAAGTACCCGACGAGGAAATGTGTATTATCGAAGAGATGCCTGTCAAATCTTTAATCACGTACCCTATGTCAGGTGCTACCATTAAACAGGGCCAACAGCTCCCGATTCGAGGGCACGCTTGGGCGGCTTCGACGGGCCTACGGCAAGTGGATTACTCGATCGACTTTGGTGCGACTTGGCAGTCTTGCGATCTGGAGGCGGCAAAGAATCGGTACGCTTGGCAGCGATTTACCACCAGAATACCCTTTTCGCAACCTGGATATTATGAAGTTTGGGCGCGGGCAACGGATGGAGCAGGAAATGCTCAGCCTATGATCTTACCTGGCTGGAACCCGCGTGGATATTTGAATAACGCCTGTCATCGCATTGCGATTAAAGTAGTGTAGCCCATGCGAAAATATGCCAGCGTCAATTTGAGGCCACTTTTGTTTTTGATTAAATCGCTAATCTTCCTGTGCGTTTGTGTTTTCGCTTATGCTCTGTTAGAAGACTATCTCAAACCGGCCTGGGAACAGCCCGCAATTACCCAAGGGAAATCCACCACTACTCTGCCTCCGAAGAAGGACCTATCAGAACAGATTATTGATGGCGTACATGTACAAACCGGTTTAATAGTAGCGGAAGGATTTGACATCGTACGCGGTACCTGTACCGCCTGTCACTCCGCCAAGTTGATCACCCAAAACCGGGCGACTAGAAGCGGCTGGAAACAAATGATTATTTGGATGCGAGAAACCCAGGGACTCTGGGACTTAGGCGACCAGGAGCCTATCATTTTGAATTATTTAGCAAAACATTACGCGCCCAAAGAAACAGGCCGAAGACCACAAATCGACGTCGCAGCCATTGAATGGTACATCTTGGAAATCGAAGAATGATCACGATTACTTCTCCTTACCGCCGTTTAAAAAATCTTGGTATTCTTTCAGCTTTTCCCACTCGCCGGTAGCTGCGAGTTGTGCTTGCTGAGGCCAAGTGGATGGATCATGCACGCGCATATGATCGCCGGCTGAAATCAGGATTTCGTGTAGCTGCTCCACTTCCGCTTCGCGTAAGTCGTTCCAGTCCTGAATACCATTTTCTTTCAATAATTCTTCGATTTTAGGTCCCACCCCTTCAATGATTTTCAGGTCGGTGGCTTCTTTTCCATCCGGATGGTTGGAAGCAACCACTATGGGTGCCTCTTCCGATCCTTTGGTTTCCGCGAGTCGATAAGCCTGTACCACCCAGTTATCCCTTTCGATTCGTCCGGGGAAGAATTCAATGGCCGTGGTCAACTCTTCGATCATCGTGGCATCGAGTAAGCTTAGCTGCTCGTAGGTGTAGAAGCCTAGTTCATTGAGCTTTGCTTCCAGGAAAGGACCTATTCCATCAATCTTTTTGAGGTCATCCTTTTGGGAAGAATCGGCTTGCGGAATTTCGTGCCCGAACCAATTTTGTACGGCAGCCCTGGAGGCTTCCACGGCTAGTAGATCTTTGGTAGGTAGTACGAGGTCGCCACTACTTGGCGTATCCTCCGGAATGGCTTCCGAGTAGGTGGCTTCTTCTCCTGACTGATCCGATAGATCTAAGACGGGAGGCTGTATGGGTTGCTCAACAATAGGGGCTTCGAAGCGAATGCTATTGGCTTTCACCTGATCTAATTCTTGCTTAAGGCCAGCGTTTTCAGTAGCTAGGCTATTCAAGCGTTCCTCTACATTCGCCAGCCGACGTAAGGTCGATTGGTAGGCACTTTCAATATATTCCGTGGACTGGGTCCCATTAGTAGCTTCTCCAATACCCGCGGTAGCACTATTCTGTAGATCGACATTTTTCGCTTTCAGACCAATGATCTGATTATTGAGATCTTCGACATTATTTTGATAAGACTGTACAGTCTCTTGTAAGGCTTCTTGCTCATTGCGACTAGCGGTAAGTTGACGTTGCAATAAATCCTTTTCATCTTGCCAAACTTGCTGTTGAGCCCGCATTTCTTCTAGCTCCAGGTTAGCCTTTTGTAGTTCGGCTTCTTTGATCTCATATTGCTCCTTGAAAGCATTGTACTCTACTTGTAAAGCTTGTAGGTCTCCTTGACTTTTTTGAGCTTCCTTTTTCCAACGGTTCGCTCGGCTTCCCCAAAGGATCCAGGCTACAATAAAACCCAACAAGAACGCCCCTAATAAAAAGGCCAGAAAGTATAAGCTCTCTTGTTGATCAATCCCGGTAAAGATGTTCTGTAAGAATTCCATATAGCGTTTTTGGTAAGCCCAGCGTAAAGGTTTGGGGCTTAATACTTTGCAACCTAAATCTCTACTCTTTTTGACGGGTTCTTTTTGCCCCGCTCGTCGTTACGTACTCGCCTTTGTAGCTACGGCTACGAGGCTCCGTGGCACCTTGGTCTGAACAAAAATTTCCTCGGTCAAAATATTCATTTATCCAGGTTACAAAGTACTTAATTTACTTCGGAAAGTTCTAATTTGAGATTCACACGGCGGTTTTTGTACCGGCCATCCGGATTATCCGCGCCATTTAGGGTATTTGGTGCAACCGGATCCGTTTCTCCCATCGATTGGGTCATAATATCGGCCGAAACGCCTCGGTCTCGGAAAAAAGTGGCCACCGATTCCGCTCGGCGAAGTCCCAGATCTTCATTGTACGCCTGACTCGCAATACTATCAGTATGCCCGATGATACGCATGCGATAGTCGGGATTTTGGTTCAAATAGACTTGCACCGAATCCGCGTAGTTTAAAAACCCTTCTCCGGGCGTAAACTCCGCCGAGTTATACTCGAAGTTCGCATCGGGGTAGGTCATATCTTCGAAAGAGAATTGTAATTCCTGAAGGCGATCCGAATCGACATTCGCCACAAACAGCTCTATTGGTTCCCAGAGAGTATCTGCTGAAATGGTTTCATAGTCTAAATAGATGCGGCCCCGCTCCATTCCGGCATTTTCTAATAAAAGTTCAGCCTGAGCAGCCCGGGCCAGCGCAATATTTTCGAAAAAGCCGGCGGGAGCATCCACCTCAGACTCCAACATCCGTCCCATTATGGTCAAATTTTGCTCCGGGTGGTAGTCAAAATAACGGAAGACATCCGAAATGAATCGGCGGTTATCCATGTTTAGATCAGGTCGGATACTATCTTTGGAAAACCAAAATTGATCATACCCTTCTAAAAGGACAGAATCTTGGTAGCGTAGGGTGAGCGTCTGTGGACGTTCCAGGATAATTTCCTGGTTGTCATCACACTGCTGGCGAATCTCGCACATGAAATACCAACGAGCGCCGATGGCGTAGACGATAAATAAAAGAAAACCAACAACAAAGGTCCTCATATAACGGGCTTGGTTAACTTGTTAAAAGTACATATTCTGGTTTAATATACAAAAGTGGATTGGACTACGGCTATAAAGGGCTTTGAGAACTATTTACGACTGGAACGTTCTGTTTCCATTCATACCCTCGATGCCTACCGTAGAGACCTGCACAAATTGTGCTCTTACCTCGATCTGAAAGAACTGGAAATAAGCCCTTTAAGTTTGGAATTGCAGCATTTAGAGGGTTTTCTCCGTTACATAGGTGAATTGGGTTTGAGCAAACGTTCACAGGCCCGAATCATTTCTGGTATCAAGGCCTTTTATCGGTTTATGCTGCTAGAAGATTTGGTTCGTAAAGATCCAACTGAGTTGCTAGAAGCCCCCAAGTTAGATCGAGACATTCCAGATGTGCTAACCTACGGTGAAATCCAGCGCATTCTGGCGGCCATCGATTTGAGTACCGACCACGGCCAACGCAATCGGGCGATGCTAGAAGTCTTATATGCGAGCGGTTTACGTGTGAGCGAGTTAATTAATCTACGGATCACCGATCTATATCTCGATGTAGGCTTTTTGCGCGTTCTGGGAAAAGGAGATAAAGAACGACTGGTTCCTACCGGCAGTGAAGCAATCAAGCATCTGGGTTTTTATCTGGATCATATTCGGCCGCACGTTCCGGTCAAACCCGATGCCGAAAATCTGGTTTTTTTAAATCGGCGGGGTAGTGGACTTTCACGGGTTATGG
>JBCDIO010000216.1:0-6290 GCA_038748815.1 Bacteroidota bacterium | reverse complement strand
TCTTGATAGTGCGCTTTCAGCAACTCAAAATTGCGGCGATTGGCGCGGTATTGCAGATCGAACAAATCCCCAAGGACCGGTATCCCACCAACGATGGTATCCAGAAAAATATTCCAGATCATCAACAATACCACTCGACCACCAACTCCGTGTCGGACCATGGCTATCAACAAAACACTAGAAATACCAAAAGAGATTAAGTCCCCGACGTACGGAACAAGTCCGATGAGAAAATCTAATCCAAAACGGATATTGGTAAAGGGAATCCGAAAACGGTTGTCTAGGAAATCGGAGACACTATCGAGCCAGGCAAACTCCTGATTTTCGATTGGCTCTAAAGAAGGGGTAGTTGGTTCCAAGGTAATTACTTATGAGACTTGACAATGGAGGATTAATAGCCTGAAATTTTGGAATTAATTCCGGATTTCCAAACGGGACACTCAAAAATACAGCGTACTCATCGTTGATAGGGGGCTTCCAATAGTGGGATAGGCTCCGGATTAAACTGTACCCACCGAACAATAAGTTCCTTCAGTAGCTGGAGGTCCGCTCTGTTCTTCTTTAGATAATTGGCATTTTCAATAAGCAGAGCCATTTCCTGCTCCGATAAAGGGTTCCCCAATTGTATGTAACCTAAGAAACTTTCCGCCATCAGACGAAAATCATCGTCCCAATTGATGCCACCATTTACTTGAAGCTCCCGATCAATGCGGCCTACAATACGAATTGTTTCTCCCTGGACCGTAGCGGCAGCCCCCGTTGCAGGAACCAATAAGTCCCATAAAAAGTCGTACTGTTCGGACCACCCCTCCCCCTCTATGCGGATAGTTTCCAGACCGTCATGTAACCTTCTTCGCGGAGTTGGGGCTACCTCGAAGAGGACATAAAGCTCTTCTAGCTTGGTACTCACTCTATCTACCATCTCTAGATTAAATGCAGATCGAAAAAACTCAAATTTCTGGCCAATTTCCTGTACATAACCCTGCATCTTTCTATTAATACTTGGACTGGCTTTAAGACTAAGGTTAGCAATATCCACCGTTTCTGGAATATCCATGTTCGAGCAGGTCTGTAAAGCTAATTCCAAGGGCGTCATTCCGGATTTATTGCTTGTGCTTACATCCGCTCCCTTTTCCAATAAAATACCAAAGTTGGCAGCATTATGGTGAAAAGCTGTATGGTGAAGGGCGGTTCCAGTTTCGTCTTGGTAGTGCATGGAGGCCCCCAAATTCAATAAACTGACAATATTACCCAACCGGCTACCGGATCGGGTCTGCAAAGGAGTGCTCCCCCACCGGTTTTTTGCTTCTAAATCGGCCCCTTGTTCAACGAGCCATTCTGCCAATGCATGGGGACATTCGTTAAAAAACAAGGCCGTTTGCTTGCTGTATTTTTCATAGGCATCCGGTAATCGATTGGTATAGATTTCTTTCAGTACATCTAGACTAGCCGTCTGGAAGGGGTCCGCAAAGTTAAAAGGAAGGGTCTTTCGTTTTCGGGGCATAACAAAACGGTTTAAGCCTTTATCCGCCGCTTACCATAGAAATACTGCCAGAGCAAATTCGTACCACACAACAGTAAACCCAAGAATTCCCGTACTAACTCAATGTGTGGCTCCTCCGTTTTCATTTCATCCACAATAGAGGGAGTACCCATCCGGATCCAGGACCAAAAATCAGGAACTAAGGAAACCAGCCAGCCAAAAGAGAACATGGCTAAAAACAAGGAAAGTAATGGGAAGGCTCGACCAGCAAAGAGCAAGCCACTCAAAACACCAGTAACTCCGTATAAAGCCACCCAGATCCAAGGATCAGGATCGTTAATTTGTACAATGGCGAATAGTGCAAAGAGAATTCCTAAGACAAGATGAAACCACTTCATAAAGGCCGCAATTTACCTGCTAATCTACCAACTTAAACGGTAACTCAAGATGGGAATCAATCCTAATTGCCGTTGCTCCAGAATGACATCTTGCTCCGGGTCATAATAGAAAAAAGCCGTATTCTGTTGGTTGCTAGCATTCTGTATATCCAAGAAAAGGGCATTGGTTCGATTGGGTTTTTCCCAGCGGTAGATGAGCCTGGTATCTACCCGAAAATAAGCCGGTAGCTGCTCGGTCAAGCCTCCTTCTACAAAGATCGTGGTGCCTTGCTCCCGGGAGGCATCTTGATCAATGACTCGGTACCGTAATCCGCCCCGGAACAAACTGCTGATATGCCCCTCCAAAGTACGGTTTGGATGTTTAGAAAAACGAAAGGATCGGCCTACGGTGGCATGTCCGAGAAAACGGCCATCAAAGGCCGTAGAGCGTTCTAGACCGTCACTCCCGCGGTAAACGGATTGGTATAGCGTACCACTTAAGTTGGTATACCAGCCCTCGAAACTCCGCGTTCGAAGATTGAGTTCGATACCCCGATTCTCACTTTCCCCCGCACTCATTAACGGGCTAAGTTCCGTGCGATAGGTTTGCACCATGTTGACCGCAGAAAAAGCACTACTAGCCACCTCCACGGGTACATCCCTTAGCCATTGTTGATACAGCTCGGATTCTAAGACCCATCGCTTACCTAAGCGAGATTGAAATCCGCCACTGACTAAATGCGCCCGAATCCAATCCAAATCCGGGTTTAGGGCGACCCCATCCGCATCAACTTCCGCTAGTAGCCCCAAAGGTGGACTCTGTGCTTGTTTTCGGTAACTCATTTGCCAACGCCAGCGAGACGAAGGGAGCCAATACAGGGTACCCATCGGCTGCCAGGCCAAAGAACCAATTTCATTCTGCCACAGCAAACTAGACCCCAGCTCTAATACCCAGCCAGGCCGCAGCCTCCATTGGGTTTGAGCATAAAGTTGCCCTTCCCACACGGTGATATCCGAAGCTAGATTCAACGGTAGGCGGGGCATTTCCTGTACCCGCTGTTGGTCGTATTGCCGCCAGATTCCGGTTAGCCCAACCGAGAGTACATTGGAGCGCCCCCAAGCCAAATCCCATTGGCTATTCGCAGTAGCCTGGGTTTGTCTGAAGGCATCTTTTTCTAAATCCGTCGCATTGCCCGATGCATCAGTCAGGCGAGTAGAACGATCCGCTTCCCAATCGCTGATCAGCCCCCGAAAAGTCCAGTCTAAGCGAGTCCCCAAATCCCGTTCCAAGACAAACCCTCCGGTAGCTTGTTGGGAAAGAAACTGAACTTCAACCCGGTCGCTCAGCTCTTGCCATAGTGAATCAGCCCGCGGTAAAAACACATTGGAGCTACGTCCCCAAATTCCAAAAAGACGCAAGTCCGTTCGCTCATCTAAGGGCAAATGAACGTGGAAGGAAAGATCCTGAAATTGAATATCCTCATCCCCCAATTCTAAACCTAGACCGCTTAACAAGCCAATAGTAGAATAGCGATAGTTCAATAGATAAGAAGCCTCTTTTCCTTTTCGAAAGGGCCCTTCCACCGACGCTTCTAAGCCAATTAACCCTGCCTGTAGCGTATAGTGCGTTTTATCGGTAGCTCCAGCTCGGAAATACATATCTAAGACACCACCTACGGCATTATCATAAAAGGCGGGGTAAGCTCCTTTAAATAACCGAGAGTTGGCCAGCACCTGAGTGCTTAGCATATTCACTCCGCCACCGGCTTGGGTAACCCGATCACTTAAATTCCCCGCATTGGGGGTATGGTTCGGATTGGTAATTTCCAAACCCTCTAACCGCCAGTGATTGAAAATGGGGCTATTCCCTCGGATGATGAGGTTATTCCCCTGGTCATTCTGCACCACAACCCCCGGAAAGGAAGCCGCCAGGCGTGCCGGATCCTGAAAGGTAGCGGGAAAACGCAAGGCCTGCTCTACGGTGAGTTGAATGGTCGACAGGGGATTAAGCACTAAGTCAGGTAAATCCCCCACCACACTAATATCCGGTAGATTTTGCACCTTAAGGCGCGCCTTTATACGCCGGGGGCGCCCCGCTTGTAAGAGGATGTTCCCCTGAATAAATGGTTCGAAGCCTACGTAACTCGCCTCCAGGGTATAATACCCGGTGGGGACTGCTTCCCAGAAGGCTACGCCAAGTGAATCAGTAGCTAAACCTATAGTATCCGCTCCATTGATCAGCATTACGGTGGCATATGGCAAGGGCTGTTCGGTTTGGTCATCAAGCACATCTACCCTAACCGAAACGGTTGGAGATTGTGTTAAGGCCGGTGTAATAGTGAACACCAGCGCGATCCAAAACATCCCAATAATAACACCTCGTTTTCCCATTTCTAGTTCAATTGGATTAGCAGTGCAAACGAAGGTAGGCTCTTACCTACGCTTACACAAACCACGTCTGATTTTCCGACAACAATTAGACAAAGCTCACTAGCGGTTACCTCCTTTAAAATTAAGTGCCTAGCCAATAATTTTATAGGTCTCACAGCAAGCAGCAATCCAAGAAACACCTTACCTTTGTAGGGTCATACAAGAAGCCACAAAACACCGGACCCCAACCCAATTACCTATTGCAACTGTTAAAAATAATCCCTCATGGAGCGAATTTTTTTCGCCTGCTTCTTTTGCGTATATCTCATATCCTGTAATCTTATTCTCGATGGCAGTATCTATCCGCGCTTTGAACTGACGGACACCTTAGATTATGAGATCGTCAAGGAGGGAAAATTCTACGGCCCTTGCGAACAACCAAATCACATAAAATGTACAAAGGCACAAGCGGAATATGTGCACCTGACCGGAGGAGCTCAGGAACATCTATTGGATTGGGCCAATAATCTGATCATTGACCAATTTGCGCCAGAAGCAGAAGCCCCCCATGTGGTGCTAGCAGAATTCGTAGATGACTTTCAAACCTTACAGGCGGAAGAAGGAGAGGAGTTTTTTTCGGGTTGGGATTACCAATTGAGGCAACAAGTCTTATTCAATCGAGCGGGCCTTTTGAGCGTTCATCAATTCAACATGACCTATACCGGTGGGGCCCATGGTAATTACTCAAACACCCATCTAAACCTGGACCTAAATAGAAAGAAGTCCCTTACGCTTGGAGATTTGATACAACCCGAAAATCTAACCGAATTCGTTCGGGTAGCGGAACGAGTATTCCGGGAAGAATACGGTATCCCAACCCAGGGAGGAATCAATGCGATCGGCTTTTGGTTTGCCGATAATACCTTTTACCTACCAGACGATTTTGCCATCTTGGAAGAAGGTCTTTCTTTTCGATTCCCAACGTATGAAGTAGCCTCTTTCGCAGATGGGGAATTAGAATTTACCGTTCCACGCAAATCCGTATTTCCGTTGCTAGACGAAGAGAGCAGCCTATTTCGGGTATATGCCAGCTTACCCTAGTACTTTGCAACCTAAATAAATGAATATTTTGACCGAGGAGATTTTTGTTCAGATCGAGGCGCGCAAGCTCGTAGCCATAGCTACGAAGGCGAGTACGTAACGACGAGCTGGGCATAAAGAACCCGTCAAAAAGTTTAGATATTTAGGGTATAGAGTACTAATATTTCCGTCGATAGTTAATCAAATCCGGATAGGCTTGATAATAATCGGATAGATTATCCAACGGTACGCGTAAACCTTCCACGTAAGGAACAATGTATACCGAAGCCATTCCCTTTTCCAGCAAAGCGTTGCGCAAAGCTTTAGCCTCCGCATAATTTTGATACAAGCCTAGAGTGTATTGGTATTCTCCCGTGGCGTTATTCTTTTCAATCATCGCATTTGGGTACTTCAGAATGACGTCGCTATTGAGCATTTGCTTCGTCTCCGTCACCTGCACCTTATACGATAAGCCCGAAATGGACTCCTGGAAATACTCCCATGCTGAGTTGGATAAAGGTCCTTTGATCCGGGGGTCTTTGATAACGATATCAATCGGGAATCCTTCTGCATTCAAAAAGATAAAGTCCATACGGCGGTTGAGACGGTGTCCCAACGGATCGGGTTGCCCATTGAGAATGTTATTAGCTACCGGGTAGGAGTCACCCACTGCCCGTAGCTGGATACTTGAGAATGGCACGCCGTTATCCACTAAATACTGAGCGGCTTTTTCTGCCCGTTTGATAGAGAAAAATAAATCAAACTGCTCTGGATCGGAGCCATCCGAATGGCTCGTCAATAATACTTGTAAGCCAGGGTAATCGGTTAGCAAGCGGCCAATCAGATTGAGCTGCTTCATATTTCTAGGAGTCAGAATCTCTCCGTTGTCTTCGTAAAAAAGAGATTCCAGGTAGTACTGAGTAATTTCACCAGCCCCTTCGGTTTCGCCCAAGCCAGTCGTTTCTCCGTCCCCTTTGAGC
>JBCDIO010000215.1:0-6298 GCA_038748815.1 Bacteroidota bacterium | reverse complement strand
GGCCTGAATATCGGCCTCGGTAACGGCCCAAATTCGGTTTTCGGGGCTAGCGGATATATTCCCCAAGGAATCGACCTCAATCGGCGGATAAAAGTCGGCTCTACCATCCTCATTATAAACCTGTACGGCACCGTGTAAATTACCTCCTGGATCAAGGCCTGCGATCCAGAGTCCACTACCTTGTATAAGGCTCTTCTCCGGAGCACCGGGAACGTAGGGAGCAATAAATTTACCCGCTTCATAATCACTGAATAGGTAACCGTTGGACTGGAATTTTACCTTGACCTGGTTAGTGGCCATTGTACCGGTTATTGGGACGGGTTCCGGTTGGGCGATAGAGGTGACTAGGCATACCAGAACAAGGTATACCGACAGTAGCTGTTTGACCATTGGCAATAATTGAGTATGCTAATAAGGTGCAACAGCCAAGAACAAATTGCAGACCGATTTTGCGTAAATGTCAGGTTTCTATTCTGGATTGGTATTCTTTACTTCGAGCCCAAGAGCCTTACCTCGTTCGAGCATAAATTGGTAAGCGGCTTCGTAGTCGTTAGGGATTACGCCATCCAAAATGGCTTCCCGGATAGCATTCTTCACCTCCCCAACTTCGCGGGAAGGTGCAATGCCGAAAATTTCCATGATCATTTCACCCGTAATTGGTGGTTGCCAGTTACGGATGCGATCTTTCTCTTCGACTTCATCCAATTTCTTTCGAACGAGTTCGTAGTTCTCCAAATAGCGCTTTACGCGACGTGGATTCTTGGAGGTAATATCCGCTTCGCAAAGCATCATCAAGTCTTCCAAGTCTTCACCTGCATCGAACAATAAGCGACGGATAGCCGAGTCGGTGATATTTTCCTTGGTGAGGCTGATGGGGCGTAAATGCAGACGCACTAATTTCTGTACGTATTTGAGTTTACCATCCAGGGGTAGGCGTAGTTTCTTAAAAAGGCGGGGAACCATCGCAGCACCCAGTACCTCGTGGCCGTGAAAGGTCCATCCGTGTTCGGGGTCAAAGCGTTTAGTTGGTGGTTTAGCAATATCGTGTAATAAAGCCGCCCAGCGCAACCAGATATTATCTGATTTCCGGCAAAGATTATCCACCACTTCTAAGGTATGGTAGAAGTTGTCTTTGTGGGCTTTCCCATTTTGAACGTCAACTCCTTGTAAAGCGGCTAGCTCTGGCAAGATCAGCTTCAGTAAACCAGTATCGAAAAGCAGTTTAAAGCCAATGGATGGCTTCGGAGAAGCGAGTATCTTTTCGAGTTCAACCGAAATTCTTTCTTTGGATACGATGTGAATCCGAGAGCGATATTTCCTGATCCCTTCCAGGGTAGGTGGATCAATCGTAAAATTGAGTTGCGTGGCAAAGCGAATCGCCCGCATCATACGCAGTGGATCATCGGAAAAAGTGGTGCCGGGATCCAAGGGTGTTTTGATGAGTTTGGCTTCTAAATCGGCTAGTCCGTCAAAAGGATCGATGATCTGTCCAAAATCGTGTTCGTTGAGGCTAACGGCCAGGGCATTGATCGTAAAATCACGGCGATTTTGATCATCTTCCAGGCTTCCCTCTTCGACTAAAGGTTTTCGGCTATCCGAGCGATAGGATTCTTTACGGGCACCGACGAATTCTACTTCCAAGTCTTTATGCTTTAGCATGGCGGTACCAAACCGCTTGTAGACAGAGACCCGGGGCATAGGGCGCATTTTTCCAGCCACGGTACGGGCCAGTGCAATGCCACTGCCAACGCAAACGATATCGATGTCTTTGGATGGTCTTCCCAACAGGCGGTCGCGCACGTAACCACCCACTACAAAGGCGGGGTAGCCCAGTTCTTCCGCAGACTCACTGATCAATTGAAGTATCTTTCGCTCGTTGGGTTTAATATTGAAGACCAAGGCCGTAGTAAATTATGCTTTTAAGAATGGATCAAGGCCTCGCTTTCGGCATAGCGATGCTCAATCTCATCGAGTGTAGCGAATAGTGTCGCCGGATCGTGTTCGGTGACAAGAATAGCCCGGTAGGGTTTAATACCTGGGTATCCTCGGAAATACGTACCGTAGTGGCGACGCATCTCTAATACTCCTAATTTAACACCTTTCCAATCAATGGAAGTTTGGAGGTGTTGACGGGCGGCACCTACTCGTTCCTGAATAGTGGGAACGGGTAAAACTTCTCCGGTTTTGAAATAGTGCTTTATTTCCCGGAAAATCCAGGGGTTTCCGATACTAGCCCGGCCGATCATGATACCGTCAACACCATAGCGCTCTCGGTATTCCTTTGCTTTTGGGCCACTATTTATATCGCCATTTCCAAAAATTGGAATATGTACGCGCGGATTTTCTTTGATTTTTCCAATCAGCGTCCAATCTGCTTCCCCTTTATACATTTGCTTACGGGTACGGCCGTGGATGCTAAGGGCTTGAATCCCTACATCTTGCAGTCGTTCAGCTACCTCCTCTATGTATTTGGTGCTTTCGTCCCAGCCGAGGCGGGTTTTCACCGTAACGGGTAGATTGGTTGATTTGACGACTGCTTCGGTCAATTTGACCATCCGGGGAATGTCCTGGAGGATTCCCGCTCCTGCCATTTTGCAGACGACTTTCTTTACCGGACAACCAAAGTTAATATCGAGGACTTCCGGTTTGGCTTCTTCGACGATCTCGGCGGCCCGCATCATGGAATCGAGCTCGGCACCGAAAATCTGAATGCCGATCGGGCGTTCTTCTTCGTAGATATCGAGTTTTTGCACACTCTTGTGTGCATCGCGTATGAGTCCTTCCACAGAAATGAATTCTGTGTACATCATATCACAGCCTTGCTCCTTACAAAGGGCCCGAAACGGTGGATCACTAACGTCCTCCATCGGAGCCAGTAATAAGGGAAACTCCCCCAAATCTACATCGCCAATCTTTACCATATCGCGGGAATAATTTATACCGATGCGAAGCCTTAAATGATAGGGCTGTTCGCTTCCTTAGCCGACAAAAATACAGAATTATCGCGGGCTAATCTAGCCTTTTTAATGGCTGACCAGTGAAAATAACATTTGAACAGGATCGCTGGTTCCTGAATCTGGCATTTTCTTGCATTTTTCGTGGCCAAAAAGGGTCAATCTGGTCCCCCTGGTAAAAGGTCGTTGAGGGATAAGGAGAAGCCATAAGTTTATATTACCTTTGGTTCGCTTCTGGAAGTCCTGGCTTTCGAAGATTAACCAATTCAAAACAACGAAACCTACCATGCTTACCGCCGTCGTCATTGTTTTCATCCTAGGCTACGTAACCATTGTTTTCGAACACCCCCTAAAGCTTGACAAAACCGTTCCCGCTCTCATTATGGGAGCTTTGTGCTGGGCTTTTGTTTCTTTGGGTGGCCTTGATTTAGTAGATCATCACGGAGATACTTACGCCACACTACACGAGCAGGCGATCCATACCGAAGACCATTCTGGCCAAGACCATAGTACCCACCAGGGGGAAGATCACAGCAATCACGGGGCTGAATTACATCCAGCTGATGGACACGATGCCAGCCATGGTAAGACCGATCACATGAAAAATGTTTTGCTACACCACATTGGTAAAGTAGCCGAGATTCTCATCTTCCTGATCGGAGCAATGACTATTGTAGAATTAATTGACTTGCACCGGGGGTTCTCGGTGATTACCAATCGAATCCAGACAACCAGTAAGCGAAAAATGCTCTGGCTGATCTGTATTTTGGCCTTCTTCTTGTCAGCTACCTTGGACAACTTGGCCGCAACTATTGTTCTAGTCTCCTTATTGCGTCGATTAGTACCGGTACGGGAAGAGCGTTTATGGTTCGTTGCTTTGGCCGTCATTGGGGCGAACGCAGGTGGCGCTTGGTCCCCTATTGGCGACGTTACCACGACCATGCTTTGGATTGGAGGGCGTGTTTCGACCTTTGGCCTCATTGAATGGCTAGTAATACCCTCCATCGTCTGTATTGTGGTCCCTGTGATTATTGCCTCCTTCTTACCGGCCTTCCAGGGAAATATCTCCGCCTCCAGTCACGATCATGCAGCCGGTCGGGAGCAAGAGAAACTGTTGAGTAGCCGCGTCATGCTATTTGTTGGTTTAGGGGCTTTAATCTTTGTACCGATTTTCAAATCCATTACGCACCTCCCTCCCTATGTAGGAATGATGCTTTCGCTCGGGGTGGTCTGGCTGGTTTCAGAATATATTCACCCGGAAGAGGACTTTACCGAGGAACGCAAACACTTATACTCGGCGCATAAAGCACTTTCGCGCATCGAGATGTCCAGTATTCTGTTCTTCCTCGGGATCTTAGTTGCCGTGGCCGCTTTGGAATCCATAGCCGTAATCGGTGCCAGTGGTGATCCGGTAGGCCTATTAAAGTCCGTAGCGGAGAGCTTACAAATGGCGATTCCGAACCAGGATATTGTCATTATGATCTTAGGGGTGCTATCAGCCATTATCGATAATGTTCCACTCGTGGCAGCCTCTATGGGTATGTATACCGAAGCGATGGATGCCAAGCTATGGCACTTCATTGCTTACTCGGCGGGTACCGGGGGATCTATGCTGATCATAGGATCAGCCGCCGGTGTTGCGGCAATGGGTATGGAGCGGATCGACTTCATTTGGTACCTACGCAATATTACCTGGCTGGCCTTCATCGGTTTCTTAGCTGGTGCCGGGGCTTTCCTTGGCATCTACGCCTTGCTAGGTGGCTAAACCACGAATTGCATACCTCTAAAAAAGCCTCTCTGGACATCCCAGAGAGGCTTTTTTATTCTGGCAAAACTCCCCCAGAGAAAGAACGGTAATAAAGGCTGTCTACCTCAGGGGGTAGACAGCCAAAACGCTTATGCTGATATTTTATGAATGTTCTGTTCTTATCCGGGACGATTGGTGCGCTCTAAAGCCGCGGCCATTTCAGCTAAGCTGCAAGGCCGGTATTCGAGCTCGTACTCTCCTTTGGCACCAACAAACGATTTTAGCTCCGCCAGGAAAGCCTTGCCATCCACCACCTTAACCCCAATGATACGGATAGGAGCCTGTAGAGGTACTTTTTGCGTAGTGTATATTGGGCCTCTTTTACTGGCTTTCAAAATGCTATTGATTTCTTCAAAGACCACGAATACCCGCTCGTCTTGTTCAGGATCTGAATCTTTGATTGCCAGTTCCATTTTCTCCTCGGCGGGTACATTGTAAAATCGGTCGCAGTTGATCCATCCTAGCTCATTCACTTGCGCAAAGTATTGGTATACCAAGTTGGGTTGGTAGCTGCCAGCTAGATCATATTCTTCCTCAAAGGCCGCCAGACGCCGCCGTTTTACCTCCCGCCAGATATCCATCTGTTCTTCGTATTCCGCATCAATTACCTTTTTTCTGGCTCGGTAAGCCTCCAGTTTGGCTTGGTACTCTGCTCCTCCCGCTTTATAGCTTAACGAATCTTGAATTCGCTGGGCGATCCAGGTCTCCATCGCTATTTGGTGATCTACTTTGGCCTGCCGATAATTGTCCATATCCAATTTATACTGAACCATACTTTGCTCGTATAAGCGTTGACGCTCGGTATAATCATCCAGCTTTTGCTGGTACATCCCCTCTTCAATTTCTTCCATTTTTTTCTTCCCTAGAGTCAGTCGCTTCACCAACCCCGGATTATACCGAACGGACTCCCTTTTTATCTCGCGGGGTTCGCGGGGCATTTGCGGTTTCTTTGGCTTAGCGGGATAGCCCGACCATTCTTCACTATACGCCGGGTTGAGAAAGTGGGTCCTCTTTCTGGTTGGAAGCGGTGGAAGATCAATAAGCTGGGCTAAAGAAGGCTCAAAGGGACGTTGGGTAGGATCCCAATCGGTAACATTTCCCTGGGTATCCGTTACGCCCATAAACAACTCCATACCCGGTTGTTGCATCGAACCGGGCAAAGCAATAGTTAGGGCTTGTCCTTCTCCAACTTGCAAGGGCTGGCCATTGGCAAATGCTTGTACCGAGATCATACCGCCCGTTTCCAACATTTGGTCGCCAGAATGGGTCATCAATCCCTCGGTGATCATATCGAAGATATCGTAAGATTCTTTTAGCTCCACTTGTACCGTACCCGTCGGATTGGAGCCATCGGGTAAGGTCAAACTGTTGGCCGGAATCCAGATAGAGGTCCCCTGCGAGCCGATGATCCGGGTGTTTACCGTTGGGTCAATTTCTAGTATCTCCGTTTGCGAGGTGGATAGCTGATTCAATAGATCATCGACGCTTTCCAGGGAGGTATACGAATAAACAAGATCTACCCGGCGGTTTCCTTGTC
>JBCDIO010000214.1:0-6319 GCA_038748815.1 Bacteroidota bacterium | reverse complement strand
TTCTTTTCTTATCTAGCCCTCTCCTATCGCTATCTTAAGTTCAAGGAGGTGGCTAGTAAGAAAAAAGGCTACATCTGGGAACGGCATAAGATCCGTTGGCACAAACAAATGGTACGGGTCCTTTTCCTGCTTGCCGGGCTCAATACCTTTTACGTCGTCACCGACTTTGTAGCTTACAATTGGCTTGGTGTCAACATGTATAATGTGCAGGGGTATTCGGCCTTGGGAGATCTCTCTTTTGCAGCTATGCTAGCCTGGTTGTGTTTCCACGCCTGGTCTTTAGCGATGCGGGCTCCCTACGTGCGACGTTATCGACGCCCTATCAAGCAATGGACCGATTTGTTCTGGGCAGAATGGAAAGAGCAAAAGTGGTACTTAGATCCGGATATACGTCCGATACATTTATGCAAAAGATACGGGATAAAGCCAGATGATTTTAAACTCATTCTGGAAAAACAACAAGCAAATTTCCAGCAACTCGTGGAAGCTTATCGACTTAGGGAAGTAAAGCATCTTCTGGGTCACCGTCGGTACCGTCGGTTTACCTGGAGTAGTATTGGCTTTTTAGCTGGGTACTTCTCCGCCAACAAATTCCAGCAGCTTTTTCGGGAAGCTACAGGGATGAGCCCATTGGAGTATCAACAGAACGCTCAAGCCACGAGCATCTCTACTTAATGTCCTTATCGCAACCGAGTCTGTGGCCCGTTGAAGAATAGAATTTGTAGACCAAAGTTCAACAGATTATCATTTACCGTTTCTGGATCAGTAGTGTTCATTGGGAACAGATCCTGCTCTAAGCCATGGACGTTGAATCGCTCGTAGGGAAGCTGCACATACGGGCGAAGAGTCAGCGAAAGGAAATCGCTGGTCACTAGATGATAACTCACAAAGAAATGGGAAGACAGACTAAATTCATCCACCAATACCAACTCGGTTGGTTGCCCAGAATAGTTGGTGCGGATTTGAAAATCCGTAGCATCAATCGTACCCCCGAAACCAATGTTCCCAATAAAAAATTCAGGTCCAAAACTGAAGCTTCCAATTCGGTAAATGATTTCTCGTTCAAAGCCTGATTCATCGATAGGCCGGATCCCGCTCATATCTCTAGAAGCGAATTTGCTCACCCAAGAAAATTCTAAGCTTACGTACTCCCAGCGACTCCGGAATCCAATGGTAACTCCATTGATTATGTTCAAGTCCCGTGGTTTCTCCTCAAACCAAGGATTCTCTTCATCGTACGCCGTCATCAGACGATTAATGTTCTCCGGATTGATCACTCCGGCCGAATAACCGATTTTCAAATTAAGCTGCTGCGCTTGACTAGGAGCCCAACAACAAAGAATTAGAAAAAAGGTAAAATTCCAAGTACACTGCTTCATGGTTAGATACTAACGGTCTATCAATGCCACAAAAATAAGCTTTCCTTTTGCACCTGCCTACCCCATGGGCTTTCTCATCTGACAAAACATTCTTTTGCCGAGTTTTCAGTGTCGTTTATCGAGATTTTCAAGCCATTGATTGCGGAAAGTCGATTTCTTTTCTATTTTTGACTAAACGTTCGTTCAATATAATATGGCACCAAAAACAAAAGAACAATTCGCACAAATTCGGCAACGTAGCCAACAGGCCATTCTAGATGCAGCCTTAAGCCTATTTGCCGAGAAAGGATACTTTGCCACTTCCATTAGCATGATCGCCAAGGAAGCTGGTGTATCCAAAGGCTTAATGTATAACTACTATGGAGGTAAAGAGGATTTACTTCGGGCCATTATCTACGATGCGGTAGAAACGGGAGAAAACTGGATGAATGAAGAAATGAGCACCCAAGCCAGTCCCGAGGAGCATCTAATCCATATTGTGGAATTAATGATCCATCAGATCAAAGAAAATCCACGGTACTGGAGATTGATGACCAGCCTCGCTTTCCAGCGAGAAGCACTCGCCCCCATTATGCTAGAAATTGAAGATAAAAAGGAAAAAACCATGGAGATGTCCGCGGAGCTATTCCGATCAATGGGCTACGAAGACCCAATGACCGAAGCTCTTTTCTTTGGGGCAACACTTGACGGCATCATGATGCAATTTCTGGCCATCGGCGATGAATACCCCATGGACACCATGAAAGAACATTTAATAAAACGATTCTGCCACCGTGGCAATCCATTTGATACTAAAACAAACAAAAAATGAGAAGGATAACCTTGCTATCACTCTTACTAGTCTGCACCATCGCTTATGTGCCTTCAACTAAGGCGAATACAGGAGATCCGGACGCCAAGGAGATCATCCGAAAATCAGACGAAAAACTTAAAGGTAAAACCAATACAAGTACCCTTAAAATGACCATTGTTCGCCCATCCTGGCAACGCGAAATGATCATGAAATCTTGGGCTAAAGGGGATGAATATTCCCTAATTCTTGTCACTTCCCCAGCCCGTGATAAAGGAACCGCCTTTCTTAAGCGGGAACAAGAGATGTGGAACTGGCAGCCCACCATTGACCGAAGCATCAAGATGCCACCCTCGATGATGAGCCAGTCTTGGATGGGGTCAGACTTCACCAACGACGATCTGGTAAAACAATCATCCATCGTGGTTGACTACAATCACAAACTACTAGGAAAAGAGATCATCGAAGGCCGAGAATGCTATAAGTTAGAATTAATTCCACTGGAGGATGCAGCAGTGGTCTGGGGAAAAATTCTCATTTGGATTGACACACAAGAGTACATGCAGATGAAAACGGAGTTTTACGACGAAGATTTTTATCTAGTCAATACCATGTTGGGGAAAGAGGTCAAAGAATTGGGCGGAAAGCTCCTACCCAGCATATTGGAAGTGATTCCCGCAGACGAAGAAGGCCATAAAACGATCATTGAATATATGAGCCTCGACTTTGGCTCCGAGATCAAGGATAGCTTTTTTTCTATCCAGAATATGAAACGCGTACGCTAATCCCCGAAGCTATATGAAAACATTGATCTTAATCGCCTGGCGGAATATCTGGCGAAACAAAAGACGTACGCTCATCACCGCTGCCTCCGTGTTATTTGCTGTATTCCTATCTTCTTTTATGGTATCAATACAAACGGGAGCATGGGATAAGATGGTCGACAATATGGTCACCTACTACTTTGGTTACGCTCAAGTACACCAAGACGGATACTGGGAAGATCGAACCCTCGATAACTCCTTCTCGCTCAGTGCCGCGAAGGAGCAACTACCTTCTGAATTACAAGAGAATGTTGGACTGGTTCCACGTATTGAATCCTTTGCACTCGCCTCTACCGGTGACCTAACCATGGGCGTAATGGTAGTCGGAACGGAGCCAGAAGCCGAAAATGCAATGACCAAACTTGCCGAACGAGTCGTTCAGGGATCTTACTTTGAACCAAACGAATCGAGTGCTATACTAGCCGAAGGTGTTGCCGAAAAACTCAAGCTAAGCGTTGGCGACACCTTGATTTTGATTAGTCAGGGGTATCGGGGTACCAATGCTGCGGGTAAGTATGTAATAAAAGGAATCACCCGGTTTGGATCCCCAGATCTAAATAAGCAAATGGTCTTTTTGCCCCTCCAGGAAGCGCAGTATTTCTACCGGGCAGAATCTCTAATCACCTCCTTGGCTATTGATGTCGACCGCAATGAAGCAGAACCAACCGTGCGCGCCCTCAAAGCAAATCTACAGGAGGACCAATACGAGGTGATGGATTGGGAAGAACTATTACCCGCTTTGGTAGAAGCCAAGGAAATGGACGCAGCTGGCAACTACATCATTTTGATCGTACTCTATGTCATTATTGGATTTGGCATCTTCGGAACCGTTCTTATGATGACCAAGGAACGGCAATACGAGTTTGGCGTCATGACCGCCATAGGGATGAGCCGAAGTCGGCTCGCCTTAATCACCTGGATGGAAATTGTCTTTTTGGGTATGATTGGAGCCATAGCTGGTATACTCGTAAGTATTCCATTAGTCTACTATTTCCATTTGAATCCTATTGATATGGGAGCCATGCAGCAAGGCATGGATGATGCCTACGAAAAGTTTGGCATGGAACCCATTATTCCAGCGGCTTTTGATCTGAAGATATTCTTCGGTAATGCTTTTACCATTTTCATCATTACCACCCTTTTATCCATCTACCCGATCATCAACATCTTCCGCCTAAAACCGGTAGAAGCGATGCGGGCCTAAGCAAAAACCATGATCTTTAAAATAGCCTGGCGCAACATCTGGCGAAGTCGCACGCGGAGCCTAGTAGTGATTGGCGCCATCATCATAGGGGTTTGGGGTGTAATCTTTTTGGTTAGCTTCTCTACAGGTATGATCAAGAGTTACATCGACAATGCGATACGCAATGAAATATCGCATATCCAAATTCACCAACCGGAATTTTTAGAAGACCGAGAAGTCAAGTACCCTCTGGAGCAAGGACCTGCTATCGCCAATACCGTATCGGATATGCCTGGAGTTGAGGCCGTTGCCATGCGTACTCTCTCTAATGCGATGATCTCAACGTCTAATGGAGCGCGGGGTATCGTAGCCCGTGGGATTGACCCTACGGCAGAGGCGAAATTGACGCTCTTAAACGAAAAAGTCATTGAAGGAGAGTATCTAAGCGAAAAGGGACGAAACCCTATCCTGATCAGTAAAACCCTTGCCGATAAAATGGGGGTTAAGCTTCGTTCCAAAGTAGTTTTAACCCTACAAGACTTAGAGGGTAACGTGATCAATGGAGCGTTTCGAATCGTGGGTCTATACGAAACATCTAATTCAGGGGCCGACGAAACCAATGTTTACCTCCGTGCTAATAACCTTAGTGACCTAGTAAACCAAAAAGAACTGGTACACGAGGTAGCCATCTATTTGAATGACTTGAACCTAGTAGATACAACTGTGACCCAACTGAAGCAGGCATTTCCGGGAACTACCGTGCAGGGGTATGCGGAGATTTCTCCTGAAATCAATTTGTTCAATTCCCAAATCAAAGTTTCTTCCACCATTTTCACGGTGATCGTCATGCTAGCCCTCATTTTCGGCATTATCAACACCATGCTTATGGCCGTATTGGAACGTTTGCGGGAACTGGGCATGCTTATGTCCATTGGCATGAATAAGGTCCGAGTTTTTATGATGATTGTCCTTGAGACCTTACTTCTTGGACTCATTGCAGCTCCATTGGGTCTCTTATTTGGTTATACCACCGTTCAGTCCTTGGGTGAAAGCGGGATTGACCTTTCAAATTGGTCAGAAGGTATGCGCCAATTTGGGATTTCGGAGGTCATCTACCCTTATCTCGAGAATCAGTTGTATACCCAGTTAGCTCTGTCGGTACTTTTTACGGCCATTTTGGCCAGTATTTATCCGGCCCTCAAGGCCATTCGCCTTAACCCGGTCGAAGCAATCCGTTCCCTATAAACGGACTAGTTCACTCACTTTTTAAGCACCATACTTATGTCTATTATAAAAACTAGCGGAATTCATAAAACCTATAATCCAAGCACCATACCAGTCCACGCACTGAACGGTGTCGATATAGATATCCAAGAAGGAGAATTTACCGCCATTGTAGGGCCTTCAGGCTCTGGTAAGACCACTTTACTCAATATTATTGGTGGCCTAGATCGCCCTTCGGAGGGTACGATAGAGGTGGGAGGAGTCGATATTTCGCACCTCAATGACAATAAACTCATTGAGTTTCGGAAAAATAATATAGGTTTTGTTTTTCAAGCTTATAACTTGATTCCCGTTCTCACCGCTCGCGAGAATGTAGAGTTTGTAATGCTACTACAAAACCGAGATACCGACGAAAGAGAGGCCCGAACTACCGAGTTACTCAACGCCGTTGGTCTATCGGACAAAATGGATAACCGGCCCTCTCAACTTTCCGGTGGTCAACAACAGCGGGTCGCTGTGGCCAGAGCCTTAGCTCCTAAGCCCCGATTCATCTTAGCCGATGAGCCGACAGCCAATCTCGATTCTAAATCAACCGCTGATCTCTTAGACCTAATGGCCAAGCTCAATAAAGAAGAAAACATCACCTTTGTATTTTCCACCCACGACCAACGAGTTATTGATCGAGCCCGTCGGATAATCACGCTGGTAGATGGTAAAATCGACTCTGATATTCGACAAAACTAAAGAAGTCCTCTTCGGATAAATTGTAGCTTATGAATCGCTTATTCTTGCTGACCCTGGCAGTCAGCATGAGCTTCGGACTGTTCGCACAAAGCGAAGAGCCAGCTCCTAAATTCTTTATCAATGGCTATGTAAAGGATCTACAGTCGTTTAACATCCTGGATCTAGGTGGTCAACG
>JBCDIO010000213.1:0-6332 GCA_038748815.1 Bacteroidota bacterium | reverse complement strand
TATTTTGACCGAGAATATTTTTGTGCAGATCAAGGCGCGGCGGAGCATCGTAGCCATAGCTACGAAGGCGAGTACGTAACGATGAGCTGGGCAAAAAGAACCCGTCAAAATGTTTAGAAATTTAGGTTACAAAGTACTAAGGCTGGATCTTTATATGGTTAAAAACAGTAATTTGTTACCGGATTGATCCACGAACAAGAAAACAGGATAGGCTTATGAAATTGCGAATCTTATTGGTAGGATTCCTAGCGTGTATGTCTTTCACACCCACTACGGAATTAGAAACCGCTTTTGTATTGTACGACCAGTACGAGCAGTTTATTGAGAAATCGATCAAAGATCGGCGGTTCAAGCATCAGGATATTCTGACCGTTCTCAGAAAGGTAAAAGGCCAGAATGGCATCGAGGTATCAAAAGTAGGTCGTTCTATCGAAGGCCGTTCCATCAATTTAGTGAAGGTCGGTTCTGGCCCAACTAAAGTGTTGATGTGGTCACAAATGCACGGGGATGAACCCACTGCCACTATGACCATCATGGACCTGCTCAACTTTTTTGCCCGATCTAACGATGAGTTTGAGGATATCCGAGAAAAGCTAAGGTCCGAGCTCACCATTTATATTCTTCCCATGTTAAATCCTGACGGTGCAGAACGCTACCAACGGCGCAACGCCTTGGGAGTTGACCTCAATCGAGATGCCTTGCGACTACAAACCCCCGAAGCGGCTACGCTCAAGCGGATACGCGATTCCTTGCAAGCCGATTGGGGATTTAATCTGCACGATCAAGGGCGGCATTACACGGTCGGTAACACGGGAAAGAATGCAACTTTTTCTTTCTTGGCACCGGCCTACAATGTGGAGAAGAATGTGAATGACATTCGGCAGCGAGCTATGCAGCTAATCACCCTGATGGATGGGGTCGCACAAGAATTTTTACCGGGGCAGGTGGCAAAGTACGATGACGCATTTGAAGCCCGAGCCTTTGGCGATAATATGCAAAGCTGGGGGACAAGCACCATTTTGGTAGAATGTGGGGGACTTAAAGGCGATCCCGAAAAGCAGTACATTCGTCGCATTCAGTATGTGATGTTTTTGACGGCTCTAGAAGCCATCGCAGATGGCAGCTACGCGGATCAGTCCGTGCGGGATTATTACGAAATCCCACCAAATACTCGCAATCTGATGGATTTGATCGTTCGCAATGCCCAATTGGAGGTTAACGGTTATTCCTTTTTGATGGATCTTGGCTTCCGCTACGAGGAAATCAATTACAGCGGGGCTCGTCGCTTTTACAAGCAAAGCCAATTGTACGATTTGGGTGATCTGAGTACCTACTCGGGCTACCAAGAATTGGACGCCCACGGGATGAAGATCGAAGAAGGGAAGATGTATCCAGACATTGTAGACGATCTGGCGACCGTGCGTAGTTTCAACGTGAAGGAGTTATTTAGTCAAGGGTATACGGATATTCGAGTCCGTAAAATGCCTCCTAAGTCACTGGTGTACAACCTTCCATTCCGCCTTCATGCTGCTTCTAAGAAGAAGGTGGCCAACGAGATTAGACTCTGGCGAAATCCTTCTTTCCTCCTGATCGGTGCAGATGGTCGAAGAAAATTCGCGATTGTTAATGGTACTTCCTATCGATTGGAGGACTACCAGTAGGTGGCTTTAAATTTTTAACGATGCCTTGTCACAAAATGGAATAAAAAATATGTGGCTTCTACTCTATCCGGGATAGAAGCCATTTGTTTTGCCTTCTATTCCCTCATTATCAAATTCTTTCATATTAAAGAATGGTTTGATTAGGCTGTCACTAATAGGGCTTGTACAGAGATTAAATTTTGCAAACTTCGAAAACTAAATTTATATTTGTTAACGGCTAGCAATGATGTCCTTTTTCGCCGATTTTTTCCAACCTAACCGGCGATCATTGTTAGCGCCTTCTCGGAGCGTTTTTAAAGTTGTAACTCCTGATGTTTCATCAGGAGTTACTTTTTTATCTGACCTTTCCCCGTTCTTATACTGATTTTCCATATTTATTTTCTGGATAATGCGTACATTCAGGGCGCATACGTTCGTGCTGAAAAATTTTACCTACCAGTTTTACCGCTGTGCTGTATTTTTTTGTACTCACAGTAATTACGTTCCTAAAACATGTACCTCGGGTCCAACATCTTCCTCCTCTTTATCCCAATTGATGTGGTATAAGTGTTTGGTGTGTAGCACCCTTCAACCCTCAAAACTATGGCTTCAACTTACATCCTATGGCGCGGTGGCCGCCAAATTGAAATTCAGAAAGAAGAAGAGTATTTCACGGCCATTCTACCCAATACCGACTTAGTAAAAGAGGTTTCATTGATGCCGGCTGTCGAAGATATGCAAGCGGTATTCTCAAATATTTTTCGGGTGAAAACCAGTGGGGAGGAACTTGATCAAGCGATGCAAGTTATTCGCAGTCAGATGAATGGCTACGGTGTTTCGCATCATGCCTACCACCCGGTCGGTGATCATTCAACGCGGTATTACCTAACCGATAAGCTCATCGTCAATTTCCAAGCGGATGTTTCTGCCGATAAGATTGAAGAGATCCTTGAAAAGCACGGGCTAACCTTTCACCGGCAATACGGGGGAGATGATGCTAAGTCTTACTTGTTTACGGTAACCAAATCTGCGGGTAAAAACCCAATTAAGGTTTGTAATGATCTGATGGAGTACCAAGAGGTCCAGTTCGCAGAACCAAACCTGATTAACCGCTTTCTGACCGCTTATGAACCTACCGATGAGTTATTCCGGAAGCAGTGGCATCTGAAGTCGGAGAATGGGATCGAACTAGTCTCAGAGGCGGATGTTTCAGCGACCCAGGCTTGGGACATCACCCGAGGCAGCCGAGATATTGTGGTTGCGGTTATAGATGATGGATTTGATATCTCTCATCCCGATCTATCCGACAAATTGGTGGGGCCAAAGGATTTTGTGGATGGGGACAGCGAACCCTTTCCAACCCGCAGTCGGGGTGAGTTTCACGGGACTCCCTGCGCCGGGGTAGCCATTGGTTCTGAAAATGGAACCGGCATTGTCGGAGTTGCCCCCAATTGCTCTTTTATGCCCATCCGTTTCGACTTAGCAGCGGATGATAACCTACTTTGGGAGATATTCGATTACTCAGGTAAACGTGCGGATGTGATTTCTTGTAGCTGGGGGCCCGTTCCGGTCTATGCGCCGCTCTCTAGCTTACTTTACAATAAATTTCGAGATATTTCTGAGACGGGTGGGCCCCGTGGGAATGGCTCTTTGATTTGTTTTGCTGCGGGTAACTTCAACGCCCCTCTAAACGATCCAGATAACGAAAACTTCCAATGGCGGCACCCGAGCTACGGGATTATGAATTCCAATCGGGCTATTCTAAATGGAAATGCAGCCCACCCCAATATCTTAGCTGTATCAGCCTCCAATAGCCAGAATTTGAAATCGGCATACAGTAATTGGGGAGATGAAATTTCAGTAGCGGCCCCCAGTGATAATTGGCATCCGATTGACCCTCAGCAAAGAATGCCCGGGCGCGGTATTTGGACTACTGATAACGAAAATGCGGGACTGGGCTTTACCTCAAATAGCCGCTATACAGGTAACTTCGGTGGCACCTCTAGTGCTACTCCACTGGCGGCGGGCATTGCAGCTTTGGTCCGCTCGGTCAATCCGAATCTATCGGCCATGGAGGTCAAGGCTATTCTGCAAGAAACGACGGATAAGATTGAAGATTCGAATCCTGATCCTGTTCTGGGCAACCGTTTTGGGAGCTACGATCAATCGGGCCACAGTAAGTGGTTTGGCTTTGGAAAGGTAAATGCGCTTAAGGCCGTACAAAAGGCCCTTTCTACCCTAAATAATGGGGGGGATGCTGTAGAAACCAGCATTAAAGAAGGGGTGTTTATTGTGGCGGCCCTACCCAATCCGATTGGCTGGGATAAAGGGCGCGAAACCGTCTCTTTCTACAACGGACGCCCCGAAGCCATCAATCTGAGTGGCTGGAAATTGACCGATAGCAATGGGAAAGAGGAAGTATTAAGTAGCTTGGAAATTCCGGCCGGTGGGTTTCTGACCATTGCCGTACAGAATATTCGTCTGTATAATTCGGGAGGAACGGTGCGATTGGAAAATCCCGCTGGCATATTGGTCGATGAAGTGAGCTACACCGGTGATCAAGCGCAGCAAGCGGGTTGGGGGGTGAAGTTCTAGAAGAATAGGATTTTCTACACTTATCTGGACATCTTATAGGTCTACGCCCCTAGTACTCGGGGTGAGGTCTCGTAGATCTAAAGGTCAGGGTAAGGATAGCCGCTTAAACGCGCATTGGTGGGTGGAATGAAAGAAAAATCAGGAAAATCCTTATCCTTTTCTTACCTCATAAAAAAGAGGCTATCCACCGGTGTGAATAGCCTCTTTTGGTACAGCTCTATCTTTCTTAGGAGACAGAGATAGGAGAATATCGCTCCACAAAGGCTTTCATCTCATCAACCATATCCGGGGAGCCAATGGCAATGGTAGACCGTTGATGAAGTTCCTTTGGTTCAATGTCCATAATTCGATTCAATTGGGTGTTGATCGCCTTTCCACCCGCCTGCTCGACAATGAAACTGAGCGGATTACACTCGTATAAGAGGCGAAGTTTACCGTTTGGATACTTACGAGTATTAGGGTAAAGGAAAATCCCCCCCTGGAATAAGATACGATGTACATCTGCGACCATAGAACCTATGTAGCGAAGTCGCAAGTTCATATCCGAGCATTGATCAATGTACCGACGCATTTCTACGTCAAACTTGAGATAGTATCCCTGGTTCACTGAGTAGTAACGCCCGCTGGCTGGAATCTGAATATTCTGGTGGGAAAGGCAGAATTCTCCAATCGTCGGATCCAAGGTAAATCCATTTACACCTTGGCCAGTTGTATAAACTAAAAGCGTAGAAGTACCGTACAACACATAGCCCGCTGCGACCAATTCAGAGCCTTTTTGTAGAAAGTCTTCCAATGTACAGGGGGTATTATCTGGAGTAACGCGTCGGTAGATGGCAAAAATGGTTCCGACCGATACATTGACGTCGATATTCGAAGAACCATCCAAGGGGTCAAAAAGGACGACGTATTTAGCGGTTTTATCGCGAATGGAAGGAAGTGGTAAAAAGTCTTCATTTTCTTCGGAGGCAATACCACAACACTCCCCCGAGTTTTTTAGGCAATCAATGAGTTTGTCGTTAGCGTAGAGGTCTAGCTTTTGGACCACATCGCCCGAGGTGTTAGCCGCATCGGCTACCCCAAGGATATTTACCAGCCCAGCTTTATTAACCTCTCGGTTTACAATTTTGGCGGCTACCCCAATATCCCGGAGGAGGCCCGTTAGTTCTCCAGAGGCAAAAGGAAAGTCTTTCTGGCGTCTTAGAATGAATTCGTCAAGGGTGATAATTCGGTTCATAACGATTGGTTGGTATCAGTTAAGCAAAAATTGCTCGTTGGTTCGGTGCCACAAAGATAGGGGCTTTTGGTATGCACTATTCAAATATTCAAATTTTCCGATAATTTTGCTGGTGTAAAACCAAAACCGTCGTTTGGCGGTTTTAATGTAGTTCTTTTTCGAAACGAAAAAGAAGCGTACGGACTACGATAACAGAAAACCCGCCTGTGAAGGAGCTACAACATTTAAACAAGTATTTTTATAAGTATCGCTGGCGGTTCCTGCTGGGTATCATTTTTGTGTCCGCTTCCAACTATTTTCGGGTACTCCAACCTCAGTTTATTCGAGAAGCTCTAGACTTAGTGGTAGAGAAGATTAGTATCTATCGGCTATTCGGCGGTACTGGCTTGCAGGGAGGATTATTCTCGGAGATTGGCCAAGTACTTTTACTTTTTGGAGTGCTGGTCTTATTACTTGCCCTGGTGATGGGAATCTTCATGTATTTTATGCGCCAGACGATTGTAGTCATGTCTCGGCTTATTGAATACGATTTGAAGAAGGAACTCTTTTCCCACTACGAACAACTGAGCCTTTCTTTTTATAAGCGCAATAATACGGGCGATCTAATGGCCCGGATTACCGAGGATGTCTCTAAAGTGCGGATGTATTTAGGCCCAGGGGTCTTGTACGGTATTAATATGGTTTCGCTCTTTATTCTGGTAATCTACTCCATGCTACAAGTGAGTTGGGAGTTGACGCTATACAGTTTAGCACCCCTTCCCTTTTTATCGGTTTCTATCTATTACGTCAGTAATTTGATCAACAAGCGGTCGTCGGTAATTCAAAAACAGTTAGCCAATCTAAATTCGATTGCTCAAGAATCG
>JBCDIO010000212.1:0-6356 GCA_038748815.1 Bacteroidota bacterium | reverse complement strand
CAAAAAGGTTTACCAACCTACCTGGAAACGGCTAACCATGGGAACATTCCAATTTATAACCGCAAGGGATTTCAAGTTTATAAAGAACTACCGGTAGCCGGTGAACAGCCAATCACCATATCGATGCTGGTTAGGAAGCCCCAAAAGAAGCTTGCTTAGAGGGGAAGAATGCGGCCGTGTGACAACCCTTCGCTACTAATAATCATCCCAACGAGCCTTATAACCTCTGACATCCATATGTACGGCCCGCGTTCCAGGATAGCGCCCTACACCACCGAAATGTTTGATGACCTCTAGGTCTAAAATGCGGAGGACAATCTTTTTATCCTCTTCGGTGTAGTGACCATCTTGGTTAATATCGCCAATGCGAAGATCTAAAGCCTCCCCATAGAGGTGTCGACTCCGAGAAGCACCGCCCACCTGCTTATTGTAGGAGGGGTATCTCGGTCCACTGCGAATGTGAAAGGCCGTGGGATCGTAGTCCAGTGTGCGGAGTCGTTCTTGTAGTTCCAAGAGTTTGAAAAGCACTCGCTGGTCTAGTAAAGCGTAGATGGCTTCATCCGTATTACAAACCGCACTGCGGTAAAAGGCATCATGGGGCAATAGATCACATAAACGGTTATCTCCCGCAATTTTTTGATAGAAATGGTCTTGGGTAAACCGATAGAAGCTTCGCTCCTGCGCAATCGATAAAAAAGGCTTGTCTCGAAACCCGCTAGCGGATCGGAAGTCGCTCGGTAACTCGGCCCAGCTCACTTGCGGAATTGCCTCTAACCAGATTTCTACCTCTTCCGTAGAAGTAAAAGGTCGATTGTCGTGTTGTAGATCGTACCAAAAGATAGCCATAGCCTCATTGGCATACCAATGCCGCAAACCGAATACGGCAGCCAGGGAAAGGATCAGTATGAATAGAAAAAATAGAGGACGCCTCATCCAATAATTACTAGTCCGCTAAGACCATTTTCTCGACGGCCAAGCTCAGTACCACCGGCCTGAGTTCACGTTTACCGTGTTCCAAAATGGCCACCGAAGCTGCTACATCCAAAGAAGGAATATAACAACCAGTTGTTCCCCAGAAACCTCCGTGCCCGTAGGCAGTGTGTCCGGCGATTTCCCATTCTCCGATACCAAAATAGTAGTTGGTTGGCTCTGGGAGGGACGGATCGTCCATATTGGTAAGTAGGCGTTTAGCCGTAGCTGGGTCATCAAAGACTTGGCCAGTCACGGCCGCCCGGACAAAAGCCCTCAACTCGTGCATGGGAGCAGCGATCCCTCCCCCTCCGTATAAGTCAAAGGTCTTACTCATGGTTTGGGTATTGAGATTGGCCGCCCGCATCGACTGTACCGCCAAGGGAAGGCTCCCCTTCGGTTGTTGTTCTAGATCGATAAACCAAGTTTCCGTAAGCCCCAATTGTTCATAGTTCAGCAGTTTCCGCATAGCGGTGTAAAAAGGGACTTCTGTCAACTGTTCAATGATCTCCGTCAGTAGAAGATAATTTACATCCGCATACTGAAATTGCTTACCCGGAGGGCCGACTTTATCCATCGCTGATACAGCTAAAGCAATCTGCTCGCCCCGCGTCCAATGGTACATAGGGTCCGTCTGAATGCGCTCATTGTATTCAGGGGAACTTACATAATCAGCGATTCCACTGGTATGGGACAGTAGATGAGCGACCTGAATTTTCTCTAGCTCGTAAGTGTCGCGACGTAGGACTTCTTGTGTGGCCGCAGTAAGCAGTTCACTGATTGGCTGGTCTACACGTAACTTGTTTTGTTCTGCCAAACGGAGGATTGCTGCCGAAACGTAGGTCTTGGTATTACTGGCTAGCAAAACCGGTTGATTCGCTTCTAGGCTAGGACCTGCGCTATCTAGAGCAAAACCAACGGCTCCGGTCCAGGAGCGACCCGTTTTGGCTTGTTCGATGGAAAGAATGATTCCTTGCGCTTCGGGATTAGCATTAAAAAGGGAATCGAGTATTTGCTGGCCCGTTTCGGCCCAGCCCGTGGCCGGTTCCTCTTTTGTTTGACAAGCATGTAGAAAAAGAATGATTCCAATACAAAAGAAGAACCGCGGTGTCATAGACTTAGGATTTAATCATTGGGTGAAGCTTCCGAAGTCATCTCTCGGATGCGCATCGGCATTTGATCGATCAAAATAAACAGATCTTGGTTGATCAGGAAATTCTGCTGCTGTCCTTTTAGTCCACCGTCCAATCCAAAGAGTAAAATTTCGACCGGCGCGTGGGTTCTGCGGTATAGATTGTACCAGTTGGAGCTTTCGGGTTCACCTACGTATCCATCCGGGGTCCATTCTAACACCTCCCAGGGCGTTACAACTAACACCTTGAGGCGACGTTCTTCTAATTCTTCCCAAGCCGTCCCCCACTCGGCGAGTTGACGGTTTAGAATGGGATTATTTTCTTGCCCGGCTAGCACCATGAGTACTCGATTTTCCCAACGGTAATCCGGCAGATTTTGTCCTTGCAAAAAGGAAAGGGCACTGAGTCCCACGATGAAGGTTAGGATGTATTGTTTCATATTGTAATAACCACTGGCAAGGGCTTTCGGTTTTCCCTTTATACCCCGAGTTCTCGGGGAGACTTTAAAGATCTCGTAGACATAATAGGGGATCTGTAAGTTTGCAAGAATCATCGATATCCGACAAATGAGTGAACGGTAAGAAAAATAGTACCGGTTCCCCGATTTCTGGGTTTATAAACGGGCCTTTGTACTCTTACACAGCGAAAACCCAGCTAAGAATTGGTAGTCCCTTTTCCCAGCAATTACCATTTTTCTCAACGGTTTTTCCAATATGAAGTGAATTGGGCATATACAAAACAGTACCCGCATTACTAATCAACCCAAGAACCGAAAGGCATCCAGTATCCCAATCACAAAAGCAGTGATACTTACCACATTCAACAAGCTGATCTCCGTTGGTTCGTGCTCGTATCGTTCTTTAACCCGTATCATATAGAAAATAAGGTATACCGGAAAACGTACGATCACCACAAACACAAATAAATACCGAGCAAGATTCAGATCCCCATCCGGATTGAAATACGACAGATAAAGTCCGGGTAACAAACCCATTACAAAGACCAAGCAAATCGAACTGAGTAGGTAATTGGTCTCCTGCACGCTCCGCCAAGCCAGTGCTCTACGTACGGTAGTAGCCACATGAGCCCGCAGCAATACCCAAACGGTACGCTGACTCCGTGTTTTCATGCGCAAAAGTCGAACAAACAGTCCCAATAGAAATAATTGGAAACAGATCAACGCTAAAAAGAGTAGAATGGCCCGTCCCATGTTACTTTCGAAAAAACTCGTTTTAATTCCGTGAAAAAATAGTTGTCCCTGATCAACCGTATTTTCCCGCAGAAAATTCCCTAAAAGTAGCGTTCTACTTTTGCTTCAATAACCAGATCCGGCGCTAACTCCCAAACGACTTCTTCGCGAAAGTCAGACCACATGAAATACACCTCGGAGTAGTGCCGACTTATAAAGGGAATGAGGGCGGAGGTAAAAGAGTCCCGAAAAACAAGCAGCCGCTGCTGTTTCGGAGCATTCGGGTTACGCATCACAAACAAATTGGACCGTTCGGTGCGATGCTTTTCGATCTGCTCCCAGGCTGGATAATCAAGCATCGGGATCGTTTCTGAGAAAGTACGAAGACCGCATAAGCCGAGCATATTCATCAAGTCTCCTTCCGAGGTTTCTACTTTATCAATCATGAAAGCATCCAACGGATAGGCTTCTTCCCCCAGGAAGGTCATTAGCTCTTGATAAGCGTAATATGCTCCCAGATCGTTCCAATGGGTATCCAGTTGCCGGTATAGTCTGGCCACCTCCTTTTCCTTAAATAGCCTTGAACGAACATCCAGAATGGGCAAGCTCGGATGCAGCTCCCGTCCGTAGGCTAATACTTGGTCAATCTTGGAGATTTCACCTCGGGGTAATCCTTCCATTCTAACCGGTAAATACTCCGGGTAAAGCGTCGCCTTGTTGGGCCATACCGCTTGGTAATACGCAATGTCTCGTTCTTTCAGAATGCGTACCCGACGATTCCAACGGGCAAATAAATTGATCAGCTCGTTCTCAGAGAGTAGATTCTGCCGAGCCTGACTATCAAATACTTTATCCGACCGAGAGGTATAGTATAACCATCCTTCTTTTCCAATCACCGCCTTATCCGGACGGGGGGAGCTACTAAACCCCTGTACCCGCAGTAAGCTCGCTCCCTGCGCCACCGTTGCCCGTCCCAAAAAATGGTCCTTAAAATAGGCCTCAAAAGCGTTCCAAAAAGCAACGGCTCCTTGCTCCCTAGGATAAACAGCTAAGCTCCTATTCTCGCAAGTATCTTCCAACACCTCCTCGCCCAATAATCCCCAGGCGGGTATCAGTAAGATGCCTCCAACCAATGCTAAGAAGATGAATTGTATGTTTTTGGGCATGGTTTTAGAATTTGAAATAGATGAAGGGTGAATAAGAAGTAATCGATAGCTCCATCAAACACAAATAGAATAGCCCCACGTACACACTCACTAAGATCCCCCACCGCCAAGCAAGCGGAGCTCTTGCCAGCCACCAGCCCTCCACCTGCGACCGAATCGGTGTAACCAATAATACGCCAGCTAGGAAAATAAGCCAGAAGTAAGGCTGTAAAAAAAGTAGTACATAGGGATCGCCCGACGGCTTCCAAAAAAGTAATTGTTGCCAGAAAACCAAGCTTTCATCCAGTGCTTCTATCCGAAAGAAGACCCAAGTTCCAACCACCACCAGCAGGGTATACAAATGTCCTAGCCAAGGCGGAAAACGATCTACCGGAATCCAACGGGCCCGTTCCAATATCAGAAAAAGGCCATGAAGTAAGCCCCAGATTACGAAATTCCAACTAGCACCGTGCCAGAGTCCCGTAATCAGAAAAACCACGAATAGGTTGAAGTAAGTGCGAAAAATACTCTTTTGATTACCGCCTAAAGGAATGTAAAGGTAATCCCGAAACCAGCTGGATAGGGAAATATGCCAACGTCGCCAGAAGGCACGAATCGAACGAGCGATGTAGGGATGGCGAAAATTTTCGGGAATCTCGAAACCCATAACTCGACACAAGCCAATAGCCATGTCGGAGTATCCGGAGAAATCAAAGTATATCTGCAGCGTATAAGCCAACAGTCCTAACCAGGCTATGGGCGTCGATAAATTATCGGCGGAGGTCTTAAAAACGGCATCTGCGACCAGTGCAAACTGATTAGCCAACAGTACCTTTTTGACCAATCCACGGATGGCCTGCTGCACCCCGGATACCATTTGGTTCGTCTGAATGACTCTAGACCGAAGATAGGTCTGTATCTCATTAAACTTGACAATGGGTCCCGCAATGAGCTGTGGAAATAGGGCGATGTACAATCCTAAGCGAATCCAACTGCGTTCGGCCTTTTCTTGCCCCCACGATACGTCCAAGATGTAAGAAACGCCCTGAAAGGTAAAAAAGGAAATACCAATAGGAAGCACCCAATCTGCCAAGATCTCGGGCGAAAGTAAATCGATCCATCCTATATTTTCCAAGAAGAATAGGAGGTACTTATAATAAAGGAGGAGACCAATGTTACCTACCACACAGATACCTACGACAACTTTTTTCCAAATAGGCGATTTAAGGTAGGGTATCCATCGTCCAAAACCGTAATTCCAAGTAATTGAACCCACTAACAGTAAGACCAGCGATCCCTCTCCGAGATAGTAAAAGAACAAACTAGCCACCAAGAGAAAAAGGTTGCTCCAAAACAAGGGAAGCCAGCGATTGATCACTAAGACCAAGGGTAAAAAGAGGAATAAAAAGGTAAAGGAACTAAAAACCATACCACCCTGAGCACTCACACGATGAAAGACGATGGGCCAAAGATATAAACTCCCGAAAGAACCCAATAAATTGACCGAAGCGTCAAAAGAAAGTCTAGAATTACGAATTAGGTTTTAAATACTCTCTGAGATTCCTATTTTTTAGCCAAGCTTTTAATTATCGCCATCTGATCATTTACTTATTTGCCTTATGCCAATTCTAATCATATTTATTGCCCATTGGTACCTCTCCCTCTTTTCCCAAACCTTCTTCCTGCATCGCTATGCGGCGCACGGAATGTTTACGATGTCCAAAGGATGGGAACGGTACTTTTTCATTTTCACCTGGCTTAGCCAGGGTTCCTCTTATCTGAGTGCCCGTGCTTACGGCATTATGCATCGTTTACACCATGCGTACGCCGACACAGAAAAAGACCCGCATTCGCCAAGTCATGATAAGAATATGCTAGCCATGATGTACCGGACGTTTCGGATCTACACGGATATTTTTT
>JBCDIO010000211.1:0-6361 GCA_038748815.1 Bacteroidota bacterium | reverse complement strand
GGAAAATAGTCTTTATATTTTTCAAAAGAATCTTGAAGATTCTCTTTTAGTAGCGGTAGTAATCTGGCTTGAATGGTCCGTCAACTTCTACGCCGATGTATTCAGCTTGATCTTTAGACAATTCATCCAATTCAACACCAATTTTAGCCAAGTGTAGACGAGCTACTTTCTCATCTAAGTGCATTGGCAGGGTGTATACTTTGTTTTCGTAGTTTTCGTGGTTGTTCCATAATTCTAACTGAGCCAATACCTGGTTGGTGAAGGAGTTAGACATTACGAAAGATGGGTGCCCGGTTGCACAACCTAAGTTTACCAGACGGCCTTCCGCCAAAACAATCACGTCTTTCCCATCCACATTGTACATGTCAACTTGCGGCTTCACGGTAACTTTAGATTCACCGAAGTTATCGTTCAACCATGCCATGTCGATCTCATTGTCGAAGTGCCCAATGTTACAAACGATCGCTTTATCTTTCATACCACGGAAATGACGCTCGGTTAGAATGTCTTTGTTTCCGGTAGCGGTAACGATGATGTTCGCATCTTTGATAGCGTTCTCCATCTTCAATACCTGGAATCCGTCCATTGCCGCCTGTAGTGCACAGATAGGATCAATTTCGGTTACGATAACCCGGCAGCCTGCTCCCCGAAGTGAAGCAGCAGAACCTTTACCTACGTCACCGTAGCCAGCAACGACAGCTACTTTACCAGCCATCATAATGTCGGTAGCCCGGCGGATAGCATCTACGCAAGATTCTTTACAACCGTACTTATTATCAAACTTTGACTTAGTTACAGAGTCGTTTACGTTGATTGCAGGCATCGGTAGGGTACCGTTGCGCATGCGCTCGTATAAACGGTGTACACCAGTGGTGGTTTCTTCCGATAATCCACGGATGTCTTTGACCAATTCTGGATAACGGTCCAACACCATATTAGTAAGGTCACCACCATCATCGAGGATCATATTCAATGGTTGTCCCCCTTCGAAAGCGTGCAGGGTTTGCTCAATGCACCAATCGAACTCTTCTTCGGTCATTCCTTTCCAGGCAAAGACAGGGATTCCAGCGGCGGCAATAGCAGCAGCAGCGTGGTCTTGCGTGGAGAAAATATTACAAGAAGACCAAGTGACATCTGCCCCCAACTCAACAAGCGTCTCGATCAAAACAGCGGTCTGGATAGTCATGTGTAGACATCCGGCAATCCGTGTTCCCTGCAAGGGCTTGCTCTCACCGTACTCATCACGTAGAGCCATGAGTCCTGGCATTTCAGCTTCTGCCAATTCAATTTCTTTACGTCCCCAATCGGCCAGGGAAATATCTTTTACCTTGTACTTGAGCTTCGATTCGGTTGATTGCATGAATCTTGCTTTTAAATGGTTAATGAATTCGACCGCAAAAGTACGACATAATTATCGCTTTTGCCATTTCTAAATTTGTTTGACCGTAGGATGATCATACTCCTTGATCATAAACCCACTCAAATAACATCCGAAGAGAAGAGAAAGGTTAAGGAGTGATCCACTTTTCGGCAGCCTGAGTCGGAGGACTACTCAGGTATTCTAATAAAGTTGGAACATCTTTAGCGACTCCAAATAACTGGAGATTCTGCTCTTTCACAAAGCCGGCTTTGACCATTTGATCGACGAATTCCAACATCGGATCAAAATAGCCGTTCACATTTAATATACCAATGGGTTTAGCGTGGAGATGTAGTTGTTTCCAAGTCAATACCTCGAAAAACTCCTCCAGCGTTCCAAAACCTCCCGGCATCATCACGAAAGCATCGGACTTGTCCATCATCATTCGTTTACGGACTTGCATATCAGCAACTTCGTGTAATTCTGCAATGCCTTTATGATATACCTCGTATTCCATTAAGAAGGATGGTATGATTCCAATTACGCGTCCTTCTACCTTTAAGGCGGCATCAGCTAGCACTCCCATGAGTCCGACACTACCCGCTCCATACACAATATCATATCCGTTTTCGGCTAGTGCGATTCCCAGTTGAGTAGCATGCTCTTCGTAAACGGATTCAAACCCCTTTGAACTGCCACAATAGACGCAAACTGAACGCACTGCGGTACTCCCTTCCATAAAAAATGACATTTTTAGCGAATTTTCGCAGCAATTTCTCCCAAACCCTTTTTTGACCGGAAGAAAAAACATAAATTAGTAGCGAATTTTCGCTGAACTTAAAATTTTATTGACATGCCTGATACGATCATTAAACCATTGTCGCTCAAAGGTGGCGAATTCTTGATTAAGGACGCTACTGCCGACGCAACATTTATTCCTGAAGATATCAACGAAGAACAATCGATGGTCCGAGGGATGGTCAAAGACTTTGTAGAAAACGAAGTGATGGCCCAATACGATCGGATCGAAAAGCAAGAAGAGGGAGTTACCCTGGGGCTTCTTCGCAAAGCTGGAGAACTAGGTATCCTCGGAGCACACATGCCCGCTGAATTCGGTGGCATGGAACTCGATAATAATACCAATACCTTCATTGCAGATGAAATTGGAGTGACCAGTTCTTGGTCTGTTTCCTTTGCTGCCCATACCGGTATTGGAATGCTTCCAATTCTCTACTTCGGAACCGATGAGCAGAAACAAAAATACCTACCTGATCTAATCACAGGCAATTTGGCAGCGGCCTACTGCTTGACCGAACCAAGTTCCGGATCAGATGCCTTGGCCGCTAAATCTAACGCCGTGTTGAGCGAAGATGGGCAATATTATATTCTGAACGGTCAGAAGATGTGGATCACCAACTCGGGATTCGCCGATATCTTCATCGTCTTCGCGAAAATTGACGGCGATAAGTTTACTGGCTTCATTGTAGAAAGAGGATTAGATGGACTAAGCCTTGGAGCAGAGGAAGATAAGCTAGGAATCAAAGGCTCTTCGACTCGACAGGTATTCTTTGAGAACGTCAAAGTACCAGTAAGCAACCTGTTAGGTGAGATTGGCAAAGGACACTTGATTGCCTTTAACGCCCTCAATACTGGCCGCTTCAAACTAGGAGCTCTATGTTTGGGTGGTGCGAAAGGATCCGCGACTACCGCAATCAAATACGCTAATGAGCGGGTTCAATTTGGAACGCCAATTTCCAATTTTGGAGCCATGAAATACAAAATTGCCGAGCAAGCAGTTCGCATTTTCGCTGGAGAGAGTGCGCAATTCCGCACTTCGCAATTGATGGAAGAAAAGAAAGAGCAACTAGTCGCTGAAGGAGCAAGCTTTGGAGAAGCAAAATTAGGTGCCGCAGAAGAATATTCTATCGAGTGTGCCCTTTTAAAAGTAATTGGATCAGAGGTTTTAGACTATGTCGTCGATGAAACGGTACAGATTCACGGTGGTATGGGTTATTCTGAAGAAGGAACCGCTGCACGGGGTTACCGCGATGCTCGAATCAATCGTATCTACGAAGGAACCAATGAGATCAACCGCCTATTAGCAGTAGATCAATTATTCCGAAAAGCGCTAAAAGGTGGCCTAGACATTGTAGGCCCAGCCTGGGAAGTACAAAAAGAATTGACTTCAATGCCTTCTCTTTCTCAACCGGAAGGTGCTTACGCCGCAGAGAAAAAAGCGGTGAAGGAATTCAAGAAGGCCTTGTTGATGGTAGCTGGAGCCGCTGCAAAAATGCAGATGGAAGGCCAGCTAAACCTAAAAACGGAGCAAGAAATTGTAACCAATGTAGCTAATATGATGACCGAGACCTTCCAGGCGGAGTCATTGCTACTGCGGGTTGAAAAACTAGCTGGTCGCGATACTCGCGTTCCGCAAGAAGTATACGATGCAATCCTACAAGTTTACCTAGCCGACTCTACGGCTCGATTAAACAAAGAAGCAACCGACGCTTTAGCTTCTTTTGCTGAAGGTGATTTACTACGTACGCTCCTGATGGGTTTAAAGCGATTCACAAAGTATCCAACACTAAATGTTCGGAACTTGCGTCGGACGATCGCTGACTACCTCATTGAAAAGAACGCTTATACACTGTAGAAATTCAGCGAAAAAAGATATGATCATATATACAGGTTTTGAAGTGCTGCCAGTCGATACTCGACTGGCAGTTTCTTTTTTTACGCACCACATCGAAGGATATCAACTAATCCGGCTCCAACTTTGGTAATTATTCCCAGACTCTTTGAGGTACTTTTTCATACCGGCATGGCGAGGATCTGCTAGCTGAGGGTCCATTTCCAAAATGCGTTTGGCGACTTCTCTTGCCGTTTGTAGAATGGCAGTATCTTGCGCCAGATCGGCAATTCGTAATTGTACCATTCCACTCTGCTGTGTCCCTTGAATATTTCCTGGCCCCCGTAGGCGCAAGTCGGCTTCGGCAATTTCAAAGCCGTTATTGGTTCTGACCATCGTATCAATCCGTTGGCGCCCTTCTTCTGATAGCTTATAGCCTGTCATTAAGACACAGTAAGACTGTTCGGCCCCACGCCCCACCCGGCCGCGTAATTGGTGCAATTGTGATAGTCCAAATCGCTCGGTATTCTCAATAACCATTACGGAGGCATTGGGTACATTCACCCCCACTTCAATCACGGTAGTTGCTACCATAATTTGAGTTTCACCCCGCACAAAGCGTTGCATTTCAAAATCCTTATCGCCCGGTTTCATTCTTCCGTGTACAATACTGATCTGGTATTGGGGGCGCGGAAATTCCCGGCTTAGGGCTTCGTAACCTTGCTGCAAATTATTGAGGTCCAGCTTTTCGGATTCTTCAATTAACGGGTATACCACATAGATTTGCCGACCCTTGGCGATTTCTTCTCGCATAAAACCAAACACCCGGATACGATGGGCTTCCGTTCGATGTTGGGTCTCCACCGGTTTTCGGCCGGGTGGTAACTCATCAATCACCGACACGTCCAGATCGCCGTAGAGGGTCATGGCTAAGGTTCTAGGGATTGGGGTTGCGGTCATTACTAGCACATGCGGTGGGTAGGGTTTACTTTTCTTCCACAAACGGGCTCGCTGGGCCACCCCAAACCGGTGCTGTTCATCGGTAATTGCAAGGCCTAGGTTTTTAAACTCGACCGGATCCTCCAAGATCGCGTGGGTACCAATGAGAATATGCGTTTTACCCGCCGCCAGTCGTTCCAATAGATCCTTTCGGGCACGACCTTTTACGGAACCAGAAAGAAACCCTACCTCGATATCCATGCCTTCGACGTATTCTGAAATAGAGATAAAGTGCTGTTGGGCCAGAATTTCGGTGGGGGCCAGTAAGCAGGCTTGAAAATCATTTCCTAGGGCAATCAACATCGTCATTAGTCCTACCATCGTCTTACCACTTCCCACGTCTCCTTGCAGCAGGCGATTCATCTGTCGACCGAGTCCAAGATCTTTGCGAATCTCTTTAATTACCCGTTTTTGGGCACCGGTCAATTCGAAGGGAATTTTTTCCTCGTAGAATTGCAAAAAGTAATCGCCCACTGTTTCAAACTGATAGCCACGTAGTGCTTTTCGGGTATTCCGCACCTGCAATAAGCGCATTTGTAGGAAGAATAGTTCTTCGAACTTAAAGCGATTACTGGCCGCCTTTAGTTGATGGGCATTCTTAGGAAAGTGGATTTGTAACAAAGCAGCGTAGCGAGGTAGAAACTTAAATTTTTCCACCAAATAAGCCGGTAAATTCTCTGGGATATCCTGGGGTTGAAGCTTCGCAAAGATCCGTTGGATCAGCTTGCGCCGCATCTTTACATCCAAACCTTTGGCATTAAGCTTTTCGGTACTTGAATAAACCGGGGCAAAAGTCATGGCCGCATCGGCGTTTGCCGCTTTGAGTTCTTCGATCTCTGGATGGGCGATAGAGAGCCGACTCCCATAGGCAGAAACCCGTCCGTAAACCACGTATTCTTTACCTACATCTAAGGCATTTTCAACCCAGCGGATACCTTTGAACCAAACAAGTTCGACGGCTCCGGAGTCATCTCGTAATACTCCTACCAAACGGCGTTTGCGACCTTCTCCCTGTAGGGTCAGCCTGCGTAGTATTCCCTTGACTTGTACCTCACCAAGGTCTTGGTGCAAGGAACCAATTCCAAAAAATTGCGTCTTATCAACGTATCGGAAGGGATAGAGGAAAAGAAGATCTTTAAAGCGGTGTACGCCAAGTTCCTCTTGCAGAACTTTCGCTTTGGCAGGACCTACGCCCTTTAAATATTCAATTGGTGATTCTAGTACTGATCGCTCCATAGGTTTGGTAAAAGACAGGGCAATTTACAAAAGTACACGCAAAAGAAGAGGATTCGAAAGAATGACAAATTAGTTCATTGGTTTTTAGTACTTTGTGAACTAAGTAAATGAATGTTTTGACCAAGGCGATTTTTGTG
>JBCDIO010000210.1:0-6362 GCA_038748815.1 Bacteroidota bacterium | reverse complement strand
TGACCAAAAGCATGGTCGAAAACCTGGAGGGATTTCCAGAATCCATCAAATTCCTAAGTCAAAGTAAAGACTGGAAACAGGACGCCTCTCTCCTATCCGATCTCATCTATGTGCAAGAAGACTACCGAGTGGCTATTGAGAATTACCTGGACCCTTATCTTAACTACTACGTTGTTCAGAACTTGGAAGAAGCGTACCAGGCCATTAAGTTGCTGAACAAAACCCAAAAAGGGAAAGCTAACTTTTTCTTACTAGATGCATTTGCGGACTACCAGCCCCCAATGGTGATGTTGCCCGACACCCAACGGGCTACCGAGCTAATTGAAACAGAGCCCGCCTATCGGAACCTGGTGTCTTACTTATTGGAGAATGTCCTCCTCACCGATAAGGAAGAGTTGCAACAAAACCTCGACAATGATCAAATCACCATTCTGACCCGCTCGGGCGGATTGATCCAACGGAAGTTTAGCCTCAGCGGAGGATCCGTCGGACTATTTGAGGGGAAAAAGATCGGACGAAAGAAGAACTTGGAAGTATTAGAAGTGGCTATTTCGAAAGCCGAACGGGAAGAAAATCGCCTTTCTACCCAATACTATAACCTTAAGAAAAAGCTGGAGCAATTACGGGAAAATACCGAAGAGAAAGACATTAAGTTGCAATCCCAAACCTTGAATCAGGTCGCCCAGGAAAAAGTCTCCCTCCAAACGCGGATGGAAAACTTCCAGTCCTACCTCCAGGAGAATGCCCAGCGGCAAGGCTCCATCAACGAACGAATCACTGAGCTGAAAAAGCAAAACAAAAATATCGACAAAGACCTCAAGAACTGGCAGGAGAAAGTAACGGCCACTAAAGAAAAGATCGCCAATACCGATGGTTCTTACCGAGAAATTGCCGAGCAACTCAGCCAGGCATCTACGGTTTTCAATGAGAAGAACATTGAGTTCATCAAGCAACAGAACCTCGTTTCTACCCTCCAGCGAGAGTTGGTTTTTCGGGAACGCCAACTCGACGAAAACCGGGCAAGTCTGAAAACTAGCCAACTAGGTATTGAGCAAGCCACCCTGGACCGGGATGACACCCTGGCCAAAATTGACCAACTAACCAAAGCCTTACAAACGGCCTACGAAAACCGAAAAGACCAAGAAAATACCCTGACTGAAGCTGAGCAATCTTACTTCAAAGCACGTGGAAAAATTAACGAGCTTGATGATCAAATTCGAAAGGTTAATCGCAAGCGGCAAGAAACCCAGATTCTACTCAATAACCTGAAGGAAAAGCAAAACGATCTGCGCTACCAAATGACGGCTATCTCCGAGCGTTTGCAGATTGAGTTTCAGATCGGTATCAACGATGTCATTAATCAAGAACTGACCACTTCCATTCCGCAGCAAGAGCTGCAAATGAAAGTCGAGCGTCTGAAATCTCGCCTCGATAATTACGGGGAGATTAACCCCATGGCCGTAGAAGCTTACGATGAGATGAATGAACGCTATCAGAGTATCACTACCCAGCGCGACGATATTCTGAAAGCCAAGGAAGATCTCTTGACCACTATTCAAGAAATTGAAGAAACGGCTACCACGCAGTTTATTGACGCCTTTAATCAAGCTCGTCTCCACTTTATTGAAGTGTTTCGATCTTTATTTACGGCAGATGACACCTGTGATCTTATCCTACTGGACGAAGAAAATCCATTGGAATCTAAGATTGAGATCGTAGCCAAACCTAAAGGGAAACGCCCGCAGGCTATTAGCCAGCTTTCCGGGGGTGAAAAGACCTTAACAGCCACTGCCTTACTGTTTGCACTTTACCTCCTGAAGCCCGCCCCCTTCTGTATATTCGATGAGGTAGATGCCCCCTTGGACGATGCGAATATTGAGAAGTTCAATCGCATTATCAAGAAGTTCTCGGAAGACAGTCAATTTATCATCGTGACGCACAACAAGCAGACAATGGCGGCCGTAGATACCATTTACGGCGTCTTCATGCAAGAGCAAGGGGTTTCGGCGGTCAACCAGGTAGACTTCCGCAACTTTGGTCATACCACCCTCATGGAGGCTTCCAACTAGGGTTCTTTTCCTGCATCATGTATTCTGTGAGCTAAAGTTGGCTTACTACCGAGTAGTAAGAGGTCCTCTTTTTGGACTTATTTATGCCCCAAAAGAAGTCATTCTTCGACTCGAACTAATACATTTGCAGCCATTACTTAGCTAGTAGTCCCTTTTCCCCTTGCTCTTTTCTGTTAACCAAAATACTTTGTAATCTAAATGGCTACCCTTTTTGACAGGATCTTTTTACCCAGTTCGTCGTTACGTGCTCGCCTTCGTAGCTACCGCTACGAGTCCTGCGCGCCTTGATCTGAACAAAAATCGCCTCGGTCAAAAAATTCATTTAATTAGATTACCAAGTACTAAAAAGCTCATCCATGAGAAAAACTGTACTTCTATGCACTGCTCTTTTGGTGACCATCGGTGCCTGGTCGCAAAATGCGGGAGACCTGATCCTGACCGCCGTTTTTGATGGAACCCTAAGTGGTGGAGTTCCCAAAGGAATTGAACTGTACGTGGCGAATGATATTAATGATCTCAGTGCCTTTGCAATTGGCTCGGCGAACAATGGTGCGGGCTCTTTGGGGGAAGAATATACTTTTCCAGCCACCTCAGCCCAGGCTGGGGATTATCTGTACCTAACCAATGACAGTTTGGCCTTTATTGAATTCTTTGGTTTCGATCCCGATTTTGAAGATTTTGACAACGGCTCCGTTAACGTAAATGGAGATGATGCGATTGAATTATTTCTCAATGGAACGGTGACTGATGTTTTTGGAGAAATTGATGTCGATGGAACTGGGCAAGCGTGGGAGTATACCAATGGCTGGGCCTATCGCCTGGATGGAACGGGCCCGGATGGCAGTAATTTTGTATTAGACAATTGGTTCTTTAGTGGCATTAATGGGCTAAACGGAAGTGGCACCAATACCGGTGCTAATAACCCACTCCCGGTTGGGACGTATAGCATCGATATCGCAATGACTATTATTGCCGTGGACGACGCGGTGACCACCACACTCAATACCCCTGTTACTTTTGATCCACTGGCCAATGACATTGTCCCAGGAGTTATCAGTACCGCCCAGATCATTCAAAGTACTAGCAATGGTATCTTAGATGGAATGGATTTTGTGCAAACATATACCCCCAATATGGACTTTTGCGGGCAAGATTCTATGGTCTATGTAATCTGTGATAATAACTTTATGGTTTGTGATACTGCGGTGGTAGAAATAACGGTACTCTGTGCATCTGCTTTCCCGTCCTACGATATTGCTGAGGTAACTGCCACCACCGATGGTATACCTGATTCACTCGGGGTTACATGTACTCTCACGGGAGTTGTACACGGTATTGACTACCAAGGAGGCGACGAAATACAATTCTACCTAATCGATGCAACCGGAGGAGTCAGCCTATTCAATGGGGTAGATTTGGGGTATACCGTTCAGGAAGGAGATGAGGTACAGATCGAAGGGGAAATCACCGAATTTAACTGCTTGACGCAGATCTCTCCGCTGAACATCAGTTTGATTAGTAGTGGAAATGACTTAGTCGATGCCGAGGTTTTAACCAATCCTATGACAGAGGATCAAGAAAGCGAATTGGTCACCTTAGAATCCGTCATCTTACTTGATGCTGGACAATGGGACGACACTGGAGAAAGTTTCAACTTTGCAGTGAGTGATGGAACTAATACCTTCCAGATTCGTATCGACAATGATACCGACATCGCGGGTACCGCTAGTCCGAGTCAAGGAGCCGAATTACGGATTACCGGATTGGGTGGACAATTTGATAATGATGGCACTTGCGACGGTGGCTACCAAATTTTACCTCGCTACCAAGCCGATTTAACGATTTTGAATAGTACCAGGGATATTGTAGCCCAAGCTGATTTGCGGATTGTACCCAATCCAGCCAGCGACGAAATCTTTTTGCAAACCCAAGAGACCATCGAGATCGTACGAATTCATTCTGCCTTGGGAACCTTACTTTTAGAAGATACTAGTAAGCAGCGGATGCTAGACATCAAAACGTTTATTCCAGGTATCTACTACGTAACCGTACAGACTGCCGCCAGTCGGATGATCCAGACCTTGATCGTGCAATAAGCACCATCGAATGGACCCAGAAAGTCTGGTGCGGATTTCCGTACTAGGCTTTTTTGATTATTCGTCCAGAAATTTATTCTTTCTGCTTGGGAATAATTAGATTAGACTCGCCTATCGAGGCAACCGATAAATCAGCTAACAATTAGATCACCAATACTATTAGTATGAAACAAGCACTACTCACAAGTTTATTACTAACTTTTGCCTGGGCCCTATCGGCTCAGCTCACCCTTTCTTTCACGGAAGACTTTGAAAGCTACACCGCTGGGGATAACCTAGGTGCTACTTCTACCGACTGGGAAATCTGGCCAGGGGGATCCACTCCGGCTAATGATGCCCAAGTATCTGATGTACAGGCGCAGAGTGGAACGAACTCTTTGTACCTGTTTAGCTCTAGTGCCACTGGAGGTCCTGCTGACTTGGTTCTTCCCTTTGGTGCTTCTACATTCACGGCCGGTACCTTCGAAATGGACATGGCCATGTACGTAGACGCCGGCGATGGAGGCTACTTTAACATCCAAGCAGACAACCCTGCGGGTACTACTTGGGCAGTAGAGGTATTCTTCGACAATTCTGGGGAAGTAAACCTAGTAAGTGACGGGGTCGCTGTAGGTGCCGGTACTTACACCCAGGACTCGTGGTTTACCGTGAATATTGCCATCGACATTGATAACAACTCTTGGGTGGTAAGCTTAGATGGTACAGAAATTGCCAACTTTGCGAACAACAACAATCGGGTATCTTCTTTAAACCTATACCCTGTTTACGATGAAGGTAACGCAAGCTACTACATCGACGATATCGCGTGGACATATACAGATCCCTACCCAGCGTACGATATTGCATCGATTACTTCTACTACCGATGGGGTCGTTGACTCACTGAACGTTCAATGTACGGTAACCGGTGTGGTTTACGGAGTAGACCTACAGGGTAACGAAAATGTATTGTTTACCGTGATCGATGGAACCGGTGGTGTGGCTGTATTCTCCGATGATCCAGACTTGGGGTATACCGTTGCCGAAGGTGACCAAGTAGCTATTCAGGCGGTGGTTACAGAGTTTAACTGTTTGACGCAGATTGATCCGGTGTCGGTAAGTGTACTAAGTACTGGTAATGCATTGGTTATGCCAGCGGTGGTCACTGCTTTGGACGAATCAACCGAAAGTGAGTTGGTCACCATTGAAGGTTTAACCATCGTTGATGCGATGCAGTGGGACAACAGTGGTGCTAGCTTCAATGTAGATGTTACCGACGGTACGAATACCTATACGATGCGGATCGATGACGATACCAACATTGCCGGTACTGAGGCCCCTACTACCCCATTCATTCTTGTTGGTTTGGGTGGCCAGTTCGACGATGATGGTACTTGCGACGGTGGTTACCAAATCTTGCCTCGCTACTTAGATGATATCATCCCGGACTTCAGTTCTACCGAAGAAATTGGCGATGCGAAGGCTTGGTCTTTGACTCCAAATCCAACCACTGGATTGGTAACGATCCAAACGGAATTGGCCTTAGAGCAACTGATGGTTTTCAACCTATTCGGAGAGGTTGTTCTAATCAGCGAACGCATGAATGAAGTAGACCTAAGCGGACTTTCTTCTGGTGTATACATGGTCGTAGGCCGTAGCCAGAATGCTGTTTACACCCAAGAAGTGGTAAAACAATAAACAAGCGCTTAGATCTCGTAAATAAATGAAAAAAGCTCGCCTCCTTTGGGGGCGAGCTTTTTTATTATTCCGATGAATTGGTCATTTTTAGGATTACTTATCCATTTTGCAGGAATATTCAAACATTTATTTGTATGTTCAAGTATTGTTTTATTGACCGACTTTGAAGGTTTAGCGATATTTCTCAGAAAGGACGTATTTTTTAATCAATCAAGTCGTTCAAAGACACTACTTTCGGTTCTATATTAAAACTCTACTGCGCTTGGGGAATCCCAAGCGCATTTTTTGTCTCCCCTTTTTCTTTTAGATCCTAGTTGCATGTTCTACCTTTAGAACCTAAACTATGGCCAAAAAAAGATATAAGATTGGTTTAGCCTTATCGGGTGGCGGTGCGAGAGGCTTTGCCCATATTGGGGTTTTGCGTGCCCTCCACGAGATGGGTATTTATCCGGAAGCCGTTGCCGGAACCAGTGCTGGCGCAATTGTTGGAAGTTTATACGCCGCAGGGCTCCGCCCGGATG